>CAMGEN010000036.1:0-16967 GCA_946055075.1 uncultured Verrucomicrobiota bacterium
AGCACCGCAGATTCTGATTCTGCTTGTTGGGGTTCGAGTCCCTGCGAGGCAACCAGCACAAAAAGCGAAACCGCGGTAACACGCGGCTATTTTTTTGCTACAATATCCGTTAGTGTAGCCAGGATGGTGGAATGGCAGACACCAGGGACTTAAAATCCCTTGTCAAGTATTTGACGTGCGGGTTCGAGTCCCGCTCCTGGCACTAATAAAAGCGCATTTGAACTAATAAATATTGGGGGCAAGCGCGCTTTTGTTTTTCGAAATTGACTGGTTGGAAGGGGCGAAAGACGCTATTGATTTTTGCGTAGAATTCTGATAAAATACATGAAAATGATTTTTTAACATAGGAGTATTGTCTAAAATTATGAAGACTAGTGTCAAGAAGGCGGAAAAGTGCCAGGTCAAGCTTACGGTGAAGCTCGATGCGGAGGAGATGAAGGCGGTCGTCAAGGACGTCGAGAAGATCTTCTGCCGCGAGGCGCAGCTTCCAGGTTTCCGTAAGGGCAAGGTGCCAGTTGAGGTGATCCGCAAGGAGTTCGCGAGCGGCCTCAAGCAGGAGACCGAGCGTTCGATGTTCCAGAAGTACTATTCCGACGCGGTGAAGGCCGAGTCGATTGACGAGGTTGCGCTTGCAAACGTTGAGGACATCAAGCACGACGCTGAAGGTGGCGAGTTTACTGCGATCATTGATATCAAGCCGGTTTTCAAGCTTCCAACTTACAAGGGGCTTAAGATTTCCGAGGCGAACACTCGCGTCGAAGATGCCGCGGTTGCCGAGCAGATTGAGCGTCTCCGTGCGGCGTACGCGAAGTACGAGGACGCGAAGGATGGTGATGTTGCCGCGGATGGTGATTTCGTTCAGATCGACTATTCCGGCAAGGTCGGCAAGAAGTCCATTCTGGAGATCAATCCTGAGGCGAAGGTCGTTGCCGAGGGCAAGGGTTTCTGGACTCAGCTTGAGGAGGGTCGCTTCCTTCCCGAGATTCTTGATGCCGTCAAGGGCATGAAGATCGGCGACGAGAAGGAAGGCGTGAAGGCGAAGTTCGACAAGGAGGCGGCCCCCGAGGGCCTTAAGGGCGAGAAGGCGGAGTACACCGTAAAGCTTACCGGTCTTCGTCGCCGCATCTTGCCGTCCGATGCGGAGTTCGTTGAGAAGGCCAAGGCCGAATCGCTTGAGAAGCTCACCGCGACCATCCGTGAACAGATGGAGAAGAAGGCCATCGCCGACGAGGCTGTGCGTCGCGAGAATGAGGCGGTCGAGCTCCTGATGAAGAAGGTTGATTTCGACGTGCCGCAGACGCAGGTTCGTAACGCGATGGACAACTACCTCAACGAGCTCGCGCAGCGCGCCCAGTACGCTGGTCTTTCTGCCGAGTACTTTGAGAAGAATCGCGACAAGATCCTCAAGGACGCCGAGGACACGGCGGCCAAGCAGGTCCGTCTCTGGTACGTCATCGAGGCGATCGCGAAGGAAGAGAAGATCGAGGCGGACGACAAGGAACGCGGCAAGAAGGTCATTGAATTCATTTTACAGAACGCCAAAAAGTAAGGTTCCAAGGTTTCAAAGTTGCAAGGTTTCAGGAGTATCTGCAACCTTGCAACCCTGCAACCCTGTAACCCTGCAACCTTTAATTATGACAAAATCCTACATGATTCCTTACGTTGTCGAGCAAACCGGTAAGGGAGAGCGCACTTACGATATCTACTCGCGACTCCTTCTTGATCGGATTGTTTTCATCTCTGGCGAGGTGAACGACGATATGGCGAATGCGGTCTGTGCGCAGCTTCTTTTCCTGCAGTCGCAGGACCCGAAGAAGGATATTAACGTCTACATTAATTCGCCTGGCGGCAGTGTAACGGCAGGTCTCGCCATTTACGACACGATGCAGTTCGTCAAGTGTCCGATTGCGACTTACTGCATTGGTCAGGCGGCTTCGATGGGCGCGGTTCTCCTTACGGCCGGTGCGAAGGGTAAGCGTTTCGCGCTTCCGAATGCTCGCATTATGATTCATCAGCCGTGGGGTGGTGCCGAGGGCAAGGCGTCGGATATCGAGATTACGGCGAAGGAGATTTTGCGTCTTAAGGAAGTGCTGAACGGGATTCTCGCGAAGCATTCCGGAAAGAAGATGGCGGAGGTCGTCAAGGATACCGATCGAGATCATTTCATGTCCGCGGAAGAGGCGGTTGAGTGGGGACTTATCGACAAGGTTGTCGTCTGAAGCGACTGCTTTATTGTGATAATTGCGAATAGAGAAGAGTGAAAGAGCCGGAATATATCTGTAGTTTCTGTGGTCGGAGCTCGAAAGAAGTTCCGGTTATCCCTGGGGAAAACGGGGCGATCTGCGTTGATTGCGTGAAGCATGCGAACGAGTTTGTTACGAGGCATGAGAAGTCAGCGGCAAAGAAGAAGCCGCTTCCCAAGACGCCCACCCCGAAGGAGATCAAAGAATTCCTTGATCAGTACGTGATTGGGCAGGACGAGGCGAAGAAGGTGTTGTCCGTCGCGGTTCATAACCACTACCGTCGCCTGGAGGCGACGGAGAAGGGGAATAGGGAGCGGGAGAGTGTTCGTACGTCTGCAGGCGTATCGTATCCTGATGTCGAGATTGAGAAGTCGAATATCCTGTTGATTGGTCCGACGGGTTCCGGCAAGACGTTGCTTGCGAAGACGCTTGCGAAGATCCTCGGTGTGCCGTTCGCAATTGGAGACGCCACGGTGCTCACGCAGGCTGGGTATGTTGGAGAAGACGTCGAGAACCTGGTGCGTTATCTGCTACAGAACGCGGATGGCGACGTTGAGCAGGCGAAGCGCGGCATCATTTACGTTGACGAGATTGATAAGATCGCTTCGAAGACTGATAATGTCTCGATCACAAGGGATGTCGGCGGTGAAGGTGTGCAGCAGACGCTTCTTAAGCTGATTGAGGGTACCATCTGCCGGATTCCTCCGAAAGGCGGGCGCAAGCATCCCGATCAGGAGTACATCGAGGTCGACACCTCCAACATTCTCTTCATTTGTGGTGGCGCGTTCGTGGATCTTGATAAGATTGTGAAGTCCAGGAGCGGCAAGTCCGTAATTGGCTTTGGCTCCGAGAACTCCTCAACCCCTCAACATTCCAACTCCTCAACTTCCCTGCGGGACGTCCGTCCGGAGGATCTCATCAAGTTCGGGTTAATTCCCGAGTTCACTGGGCGTCTTCCCGTGGTGACGGTGATGGATGAGCTTAAGGAGGAGGATCTGGTCAGGATTCTTACCGAGCCGAAGAATTCGTTGGTGAAGCAGTATACGAAGCTTTTGGCGATGGACGGCGTAGATCTTGAGTTCAAGCCAGATGCGTTGCGGGCGCTCGCCAAGAAGGCGGTTGAGCGTAAGACTGGTGCTCGCGGTCTGCGTGCAGAGATGGAGAAGCTGATGCTTGACGTGATGTACGAGGCGCCTGGCAATGTGAAGTTGTCGAAGGTCGTCGTGACCGCGAAGATGGTTGAGGACAGGTGTAGGTAAGCGGGTTGGGGCAGCGGTTCGAGCTTACAGGTGTATGAATTTGGTTGAAGGCTGAGAATGGAACTGGAAATCCTTAAGGCGAAACTTCACCGCATCCGGATTACGGAGGCGTGTCTAGATTACGAGGGGTCGCTTACGCTTGATCCCGATGACATGGAGGCGGTTGGGATTCTTCCTTACGAGAAGATTCTCTGTGCCGACGTTGAGAACGGTAATCGTTTTGAAACTTATGCGATTGCTGGGAAGCGCGGAACTCATGTCTGTTGTCTTAACGGCGCGGCAGCTCATAAGGGCGCGGTCGGCGATCGTCTGATCGTGATGTGTTTCGCCCGCATGGGTGAAGAAGAAGCCCGCGGCTGGGTACCGCGGGTGAAGCACTTTTAAGCATCCTTAGCCGTCCCCGGCGAAGCGGTGCGGTGCGGGTAACCTTGCGCCTTCGGCATGGATTCGGTGGTAATGCAAGACGCTGCGGTGCATGGCTCCTCGCGTGTTCCTCGGCGAGCACGACAGCTCGCCCGAACCACACATTACCGTGGCCCCCGACATGATTTCGACAGCGCGCGCCTTCACGCGCGCCCTTCACTTCGGGGTCGAAATCACATCGTCCCCGTTAATGTGTTCTCGTGCGACTGTTGGCTCTCGCTCGCGGAACGAGGCTTCGCTCTTGGCGGTGGTAAATTCTGTTGCCGGTCGCGGTTGGTGGAATGTCGCCTCGGGCGCGTGATGATTGACCCTCGGTTCGGCTTGCACGGCGATGAGGCATGGGCAGTGGTCGATCATCACGAGCGCGAAGAGTCGTGAGTTCGCGCGTTGACCGAGACGACATTCCGCCAATCCGCGACTATGCGCCAGACATAATCAGATGAAAATGATCGGGAGCGTGATTATATTGCCACATGTAGTGGCAAGAAGGTCAAGTTCTCGCTCCACGCCCGCTTTCTAATCTCCGCTGGACATTCCGGTGGACTTATGGCATAATACTCCTGAAAGATAGGGGTATATAAAGTATGGCTATATTCCAGTATAAGGCTACGGACGCTGCGACCGGTCAGGAAATTCGCGGACAGATCGAAGCCGCAGATCGTAACAGCGCGATCCAGTCTATCCGTGCGCAGAACTTGCTTCCGACCGCTATCGGCGAAGTGAAGTCGGCTCCTGCTCCGCAGCCGCAGAAGGCGGCGGCTAAGCGTGGAAAGGCAACAGCGCCGGCTCCGGCCAAGAAGAGTGGGCTTAACAAGGACATCAAGATCAACATCAAGCTGCCGGCATTCATGCGTGGCAAGATCAAGACGAAGGTTCTTACCCAGTTCACGCGTCAGCTCGCGACACTGGTGAACGCTGGGCTTCCGTTGATGCGCGGTCTTGAGGTCCTTCGGCGCCAGATGAAGGACCCGCAGCTTAACGAAGCGCTCGGCGGTATTTCCGAGACTATTGCGTCCGGCGGTACTTTTTCCGAGGCGCTCACCGCCTATCCGAAGATCTTCGACAATCTTTACGTGAACATGGTGAAGGCTGGTGAGGCTGGTGGCGTGTTGGAAGTCGTCCTCGGTCGACTCGCTGAATTCGCGGAAAAGGCCGAGAGAATCAAGAACAAGGTGAAGGGCGCGATGATTTACCCTGTTGTGGTTCTGTTTGCCGCCATCGGCATTACCGCGTTCTTGCTGGTGGCTGTGATTCCGAAGTTCAAGCAGGTATTTAACGACATGCTTGGCGGCGCGTCACTTCCTGCGATTACGGAATTCGTCATGGGCGTTTCCGACTGGGTGCAGCACAACATTGTCACGATGGGCATTATCATTGCGGCGCTGGTGGTAATTAAAAAGGTCATCGGGCACACCGAGAAGGGCGCATATCTATTCGATGTTATTTCGCTCAAGATGCCGGTTACCGGCACGCTCGTGCAGCGCACCGCGGTATCGCGTGTCACTCGTACGCTCGGCACGCTGCTTGCATCTGGCGTCCCGATCCTTCAGTCATTGGTCATCGTGCGCGATACGACCGGCAATCGGGTGGTTTCGCAAGCGCTTCAGAACGTTCATGACGCGGTGAAGGAAGGTGAAGGCATGACCGCTCCTCTCGCGGCGTGTTCCGTGTTCCCGCCGATGGTGGTTTCGATGGTTGAGGTCGGTGAGGAGACCGGTGCGCTCGCAGATATGCTTACGCGTATCGCGAATACTTATGACGATGAAGTCGACAACGCCGTTGCCGGCATGACGGCGGCAATTGAGCCGACGTTGATCATCTTCCTCGCTGTCGTTGTCGGTACGATTGTCATCGCGATGTTCCTGCCGATGATCAAGATCATCTCCACTGTCACTGGAGCCGGTTCGTAAGTTGAAAAAGGCCTTTACTCTCATCGAGTTGCTGATTGTAGTCACCGTCATGGCGACGTTGATGACGATCATGTTCAGACTCGGAGCGGTTTCCAAGGACGAGACTGCGAGAATCAAAACGATCACGCGGCTGCAGAAGCTGGAGAACTGCCTGTCCGGATACTTCGCGGCGTTCGGCAGTTATCCGCCGGTTAAGGTCTATGGTTCGCGCGACATTTTCACCGTCGTGGAGAACGGAGTGCAGACCGATGAATCGAATGATACGCTCAGGTGGGATCAGATTGAGGCTGCCTGTAGGAGTCAGCCGGTTGATTGTGCCTTTCCGTTTCGTGAAGATATGCGCGAGACGGTGGAGGAGTTCTCTGAGCGGATTCGTGAACTTGCTGGCAGTAACGAGAAGTATCGGCAGAGCTCTTTGTATTCCGCGTTCTCACAGGGTTTCTCAATCGGTAATCCAGGCGATTTCACCGCGTACTGGGATAAGACCGACTGGCGCGATGTCCAGATCTTCAAGTTCGGTCTTCTGAGTTATCTACTGCCGCGGTATCTGGTGATGATGCAAGGTGATCCGCTGTATTGTGGTGCCGGTGGTGGCAATCCATGTGCTCAATGGAGTGAGAACAACGATGAATGTGTCGATGCCACGACAGGGCGAAATCTCACTTGGAAGCAGGTCTACAAATACGTTGAGCGTAACCGCGAAGGTGAAGCGGACGCTGGGCGCATCAAGGGATCCAAGGCTGATTTCATCAGGGTGGCTAACATGCCGTCGCAGGCGGTTTGCGCTAACTGGATGGCGAACCTCGAGGGTATTTGTCGTCTCGGGCATGTGATGGACGATATCTACGGTATCAATATCTCTTCGGGCGGGAATCTCTTTGATGATCCAGACGAAGAGGCGCCACCGCCGACGATCAATCTTTATTCCCCCGGCGGCAAGGGCGGAAACTGGTATATGCTCGATACCATATCCATTGTGGACGGATGGTATCAGGAGTTCTACTATTATTCGCCGGCCGGCGCCCAGTCGTATACGCTCTGGAGCTCCGGCCCGAATTGTCGCACTTTTCCGCCGTGGATTGACAAGACCGGAATGCTCGACAAGCGGGTTAACGAAGTTCGTGGCGGCTCCAACCTCACCGTTGCCGATTATATATCCGACGACATCATTCGAATGAATCACTGATATGAAGCGTGCCTTTACTTTGATTGAAATGCTTATCGTGATCGGTATCATCGCGATTCTCGTTGGGGCATCGCTCGCTGGCTTTTCCGCGATGCGCAGATCTGCCGAGCGTGCCCGTGCGCGCGAGCTCTGTCTGCAGGTGAAGACGGCGTTTGAGGCGATTTGGGATGCGGATGGAATCTGGCCGAAGACGATCCGGCAGAAGAACGGGGCGGCGGACAGCATCATTGACGATGAGGTCGCTTACGAGCTGGCGAGCCGCGGGATGATGGCGCTTACTTATGATGGCGACAGCCGTAAGACGACTGGTATCGACCGGTTCGGCATTCTTACCCCGTGGGGGGTTGAGGTGGTGAAGCGGCGTGGATCCGGCGTATCGCTTTCGACGCCAGTAGGTAAGGCGACGATTAAGGATCATTTGCTTCGATTCAAGGTTGATCTTGATGGTGACGGCGTCATTGACGGGGCTTCGGTCGGTGGTGAATCGGTTGATATTCGGGCCACGGTTGCGGTGTGGTGTGCCGGTAAGGACGGCAAGATGGAGAATTACCACAAGGGCCTCAAGACAGATGATATCTACACTTGGACCCCCGGGCAGACGGTAAGGGTGAAATGAAGAAACGCGGATTTACAATTGTAGAGCTTCTGATGGTCATCGCGGTCATCGCGGTGCTGATCTCCATTACCACCACTTCGGTGCTCGGCGCCATGAAGCGCGCTCGAGTTCAGAAGGCGAATGTTCTCTGCGAACTGGTAAAGCAGGGTCTCTGCACGTATTATGCGCAAAAAGGCGAGTGGCCGTGGGGTGATAAGTCGTCCACGGGTGAAGATGATTACTACTGGCTGACGGAAGCTGAGATACGTAATGCCATTTTTGAACTCGTCAAAGAGGCCAAGAAGCATAATCCGATGATGGACATCTCCGGCCTATATGTTTCCACGCAGTCCGGCGAGCCTGGTTCGCGCCATTACGGGATGGATTTCATGACGGCTGTTCGCGGTTCGAAGCAGCATCCCGAGAGGATTCCGGCGAGTAGGCTTTATTACGGATATCCAGAATCTGAACATGGTTATTTTCGCCGGTTCGTCATCAAGTATTCGCCGGTGACTGATCAGATCATTGTGCGCACCTTCACCCAGGGCGAGGAGTATTCCGGAAGGCAGAAGCGGGAGGAGTCGAAATGAGCTGCCGTGGATTCACCTTGTTGGAGTTACTGGTTGTGATGGCTATCATGGCGTTGATGGCGACCGCATCGGTCACTTCTTACCGTACGATGCGCCAGGGCATGGAGGAGAGCTCGGTAGTCCGTAACGCCAGTCAGTTCGTGCGTCTCGCCTATCAGCGTTCGAAAATCGACCGTGTGCCGGTCAATGTCTATTTTTGGAATGAGACGCGCTCGATCGAAGACAATAAAGGCAATAAGTTGTCCGTTTCCGGGCGCGCAGTAGCGGTTCGTCGTCTGGGGAGGATCACTTCGGTCGATGGGCAGATTCTCGTGGATGAATTCGGCGACCTTGACGTTTATGGTGTGACCGATGACGAAGGAATGCTCGACCCAGACAACTCCTCCTATCAGAACGATTCTGGGATGTACCTATATCAGGCCAATGGCAACGAAACGACTTTCGCACGATCGCTGGTGAGTCGTTCCACTGCACAGTCGAAGCAGGAGAACATTCGCATGATGTCTGATCCTGATTGGCAGCCGTCGGCCTCTGGCGGCAATTCAATACTCGCTTATGGGTTTTACATTCAGAACAAGGGCGGGGTTACCTGGAAGAAGGGTGACGCGTACGGGCTTGAGTTCGGTGATTTTGAGCTTCCGCAGAATTACGTGTTCGGTAACAGCTTCAGCGATTCGCTGGCGAATCCGATTCGCGAAGTGAAGGTCATGAATTTCAATCCGCTCGCTGGTTCTGACGGGGGGGGGCAGACGGTGCAGGTTGGCGCGCTTCGTCCCAATGAGCAAGGCGAGCTAGCTGTGAAGCCGCTTGATTCCACCACGGCGCCAAATCGTAACATGAATCAGCAGAACAATTGAGGAGAAGGTGATGATGAGGAAGGCGTTTACGCTGATGGAGGTGAACCTCGCGATCCTGGTGATGGCGGGCGGCCTTCTTTCATCGGTCGTGCTTTTCTCGCTTGGATACCAAGAGAGCGCGAAGTCAAACGAAGACACGGCATCGGCCGCGTACGCCGATGAGGTGTTAGGGCGGCTTACGCTGGCGTTGGGCGACACGAACCTCACCTGGTCTGCGTTCAATTCGCTTAACGATTATCCGTCCGTTAATTGCTGGGGAGATTATTTCAACAACGAGGGTGATGTTATCAGCGGCACCGAGGGCAAGGCCAGCAGTGTCTTCGGCGCGGTCATGAGCAAGTGTTCGGCGAGCGGTGTGCCCAGCGGCTGGCCGACGCGCCCGGATTTTCTCAAAGGCATCGGACTTGTGGTTACGCATGACGAGAACTCGCCGGTAGTCAAGATTGGCTTTCGCGCGTCCCGAAAGGAGCGGCAGCTGATGTCCGCGCCGCTCTATTATACGGAAGTTGTCTTCCAGGGAGGGGAATGATGCGTAAGGGATTTTCATTGCTTGAGCTATTGGTCGCGACACTCCTTTTCGGGATGTTGATGACGATTTTGACGATGGTGTTCAACCAGTCGTCGATTGCCTGGCGTACCGGCATCGCGGGGATATCTGATCTTGACAAGGTGCGGGAAACGGTCGGGCAGGTCCGTAACGAGGCGGATAACGTCTACATCTGGAAGAACAATAGTCCGCAGATCGCCAGTATTGTTTCGATCTGGCGTTCCGATGCGGGATCCAAGACCGGAGCGGCGAAGCTTCGGACTCGTGCGATTGATACTGGTGACGGCGACATTAAGGAGGGCGAGAAGATTCGCCTGCTGGAGAGTTACATCAATGCTGCAGGTGCTGGAGCGAAGGCGGGTGACATCATTACGCAGTCTGCGGTTCCGTGCGGGCAGGACCAGAATTCCGCCGACCGGACCACATATACGGTAAATGTCCGTTCCGCGGGTCCCGACCGCAAGCACAACACCTATGATGACATTTGGAGTTATCCTGATGATTTTGCGCTGTAAAAGAGAGGGCTTCACGCTGATCGAGTTGATGGTGGTGGTTGCAATGATCGCCATTATCTCAGCGGCGATGACCGTGTCCGTCGCTGGTGCGCAGGAACGTGCGCGAGTGCAGAAGGCGACGGTGGAGGTAAAGTCGATTACGCAGGCGGTGCTCGCTTATGAGAATTTCGCTAGGGATGGGCTTCCGATTCTTGGCAGTGAACGTGAAGGCGTTGAGGTGAATGCCTCGAACTTGGGGTTCCTGCTTGGTAAGCAGGCGACTGACGGCACCGGTTCACGAATTCCTGTGATTCTGCAGGCGGCACTCACTTCTGGCGGTAAAGTCATGGATCCGTGGGGGACGCCGTATACGATCGTGATCGCTAAGGGTACGGTGTATAATCAGAGCGTTAGTACGTTACGCACCGGCTTCTCGATTCCGAACATCAACCGTTTGTCCGAGGAGGAACGCAAATGAGGAAGGGCAGCGCGCTTCTTATCGTTCTCGGCATGCTTTCGTTCATGCTGTTTTCGGGCATTGCCTTTTCGGTTTACATGCGTCAGACGAGGTTGCCTTCTTCGTTTCTGCGCCGCACTTCGGTAACCAGGCTCCTTGCGAAGGCCGCGCTTGCTGAGGCGATCAGTGAGATTGATGCCGCGATTGGCAATGATCCTCATCCAGGCGTCCGTCGTGGTTCATCGAATAGTAATTATTGGGATCATCGGATATTCACCGGACAGTCAACGGCATATAACGGCGACACGATCTCGACTTTGACGCTCGAGGGGCTCGCTTATCTGCCGCCATCGCTGATTAACGAGGCGCGCTATTATTCCCGGCATACGCCGACTGCGGGCTGGCATAAATTTCGTTTTGAGGCTGGTCGTTATGCCTATACGGCGATTGACGTTTCCGATTATTTCGACGTCAACCGTGCGCTTGCCGATCGTCCGCGTTCGTCCGCGGCATCTCGTCGTGTGACGCTGGCGCATATCTTCGAGAAGAGTGGCAACGGCGGACTTCACGGCTCGCAGGCGTCTGGTGAGGCGGCGGCCTGGGACGAATGGCTTGAGCAGGATGGCAAGGTGCGGACGGTTGATGATGCTACGGATAGGATCACGTTTAACGGGAAGATGCCGCTCGTGTCGCTCGCCGACTTCAACCTGCTTATGGGCAAGGAGAGCTTCGGATTGATTAAGAGTCCGTTCGTCGATTATATGGATTCCTCGGGCGCCGCGTTCTATCCCGACGCAGGCGATTCCATCGATGACGAGCAGGCGGAGGCGTACCGATCGATGACCTTCGTTACGGACAGTCATTTCCGTAAGCCGACCACCGATGAGAAAGACATCTCCTCGTCCGCGAATCAGCCTTTTGACCGTTCGCTCATGCAGAAGGGTGGTGTCAAGGCGTTTGAAACCGTGATTGGCAATGCCTATGATGCGCGTTCGGCGCTTTGGGACAATTACTACTGCACTTTCCTTAGCCGACTCGGAATGTGCGCGTTGTGCGATTATCTTGACGAGGATTCGATACCGGTGTCGCTCGCGATTCCGACCTGTGAGAGAGTGCCGATGCTCTGTGCGGTTCGTCCCAAGATCGAAGGAGCGAAGCTGGCGATTGTCAAGACCGGCGACCCGACTAAGGCCGCGGAGCTGTTGGATGGGTCCGGCAAGGGTAAGCCGCTGGCCGTCGGCAAAACCCGAAGCGTGTCCTGCTGGTTCACCTATCAGATCGATGGCAGTAAACTCGGCACCCAGACCGCCGCTTCGCTTGATGTCCTGGCACTGTATCCGTTCTTGCATAAGGACGGCGTGTCGAATCCCGGCTTCTCGATCGACGGACAGATGGCGCTGTTCTTCACCCGTCACGGGGAAGATGTTCCGCTGGTCACTGGGAACCTCAATGATATTCTAGGCGTCGGAGACATGACTCTCGATGCCGCGAAGTTCGACAGCAATCAGGGCGTTATCCGGATTCCGTTCGGCAAGGGCGAGAAACTCGTGATCAACGATTCCGAGCCGACGATCAAGAAGCCCCAGATGCGCGTTCAGGAATTCCGTTCGTTGGCGACTCTGTTGCCGGTTGGCGGTGCGTCGGTGAACAGTATCTATTTGCTTCGGGTCCGCCGTCAGTGGACGCAGACGAACAGCGAGGACGAGGATCGTCCCGCGAAGTGGGAGCCCGCGCTGCCTCCGGCCGATGCGGAGATTGCGGAATCCGATTGCAAGTTCCCCATCATCGACAAGAACGGCAATGCGGTCAACGATTCGAAGACGTTGCTTAATTTCGTGAAGGACGGCGCGCAACTCGATCTTAACGTGGCGTTGTGGCTCCGTGTCCGCAGCGATAAGGAGGGCAAGGTCGTCGATATGGCGCCGGCGTGGATGAAGGACGACCAGATGAACGGCGTGAACTGGAACACAAGGTTCTCGCGCGAATACTACAGGTACTTCGGCAGCGGAACCCATTTCCTAAAGTTCAAGTTCAACGCCAACGGATCCGACGCGGTGCTGCCGCTTTCGTTCGCGGAGCTCGACAAGCAGCCGGTCCGTGAGCTGACGCTCGACGCAAAGACGCTCGTGTGCGCCGATCCGCGTTACAATCACAGTCCCTACAACTGGTTCTCGGTTTCCGAAGATGATGTCGAGCAGGCGTGGAAGAACAACTGCAATTGCACGGGCGACGGACGTGACGGCGATTACTACATGGCGACGAGCAATCAGGGTTATCTTCAGAGCGTCTACGAGCTTGCATTTATGCCGCGCACTACGAATCCGGTCATCGGCAGCGAGAATCTCGGGGCGGATGTCCGTTGGGGCGATCTGCAGACCGTTGACGCCTATGGTCGTGCCGTTGGCCATCCCGGTTCCTTCGCTGCTTGTATCAACGCTGGCAATATGTGGAAGACCTACCGTCCTTTCCGCATCGGCAACTACGCCGCCGATGATTTCGACGGACTCGGGTTCGTCTCCGGACTCAACGGACTGATGGTCAATCCCTATTCGGATTCGCCGGAGGTGCTCGCCGCTGCGTTCGCAAACACTCCGACCGACTGGCATGTCGCGTCCACCAACAACATCGCCAACCCGGCTTGCGACCTCGGTGTGGACGCCTTCAATAAGCAATATGCGTGGAATGCCTACGGCGATTCGAAGACGCGGCTTCCGTGGGAGGCGATTCTCGATATCGCGGATAACTTCCAGGCCGATATGCGGAATCAGAATGGCTCTTGGGAAGACATCTTCCGTGCTATGTGGGAGAATGACGGTTATGATTCGCAGCGTATTGCTGGTATCGACCTTAGTAAGCTTTCTGCCTCGACGAGCGTGAAGATCCAGTCCGTTGACCGCAAGTTCCTCTACGGCTTCTGGCATGATTGTTTCGCGGCGAACCAGCAGCTTTTCCTGGTTTTCGTTCGTGCCGAACCGATGATGATGGGTGGCGGTGTCGCTGGTAACGCTCCGCCGCAGCTTTCGTCCCGTGCCGTCGCGCTTGTGTGGCGAAACCCCTCCGCACGTAAGAACAAGAGCGATGGATCATCCGGTTCAGACAAGTCTTACATCCCTCACGAAATGCGTATTCTATTCTATCACCCGCTTGATTGATGAAACATATGAAGAAGGCCTTCACCCTCATAGAGATGCTTGTCGTCATTGGAATCATCGCGATTCTGATAGGGATTCTCGTGCCTGCGCTTTCCGGCTCCAGCGACTCCGCTAAGGCAGCCAAGTGCCTGGCGAACATGCACACGCTCGCGATGGGCGTCCAGGCGCGGGCGATGGAGACCGGGCATTATCCGCTTGCCGGTTCGTTGCAGCGGTATAAATCACAGCGTCACGCGCAAGGCACCGTGGCTGCGCACGGCTGGGTGGGGTGGAGCACCGACAACGCCTCCGGCTCATACATCTCGCCGTATTCGTCCGATAAGGATGCGCGTTACTACAGTCTCACCAACGGCACGATCTGGAGTGCGGTCTCCCGCAACCGGGACGTCTATGTGTGTCCGACGCATCGTGATGTGCTGCGCAAGCACGCCGGCAGCAAGGATAAGTATGGTCCGTGCTGGAGCTACGTGATGAACGCGTGGTTCCGCTGGCAGGCGCGAGGCACGCCGTACAATCACGGGTACTCCAGCCATAAATATGAAAACGTCGAAGAGAAGGCGAAGACCCTGCTTTTCGCCGAACTGCCGTTCATCGATTGCACTGACCTCGGTGGTAATCAGGTTCAGACCGCGGAATACAACGAGGGTGCGAGCAAGTCCAACGACCCGGTCCTGCAGTACTCCGATTGTGACGGCGGCGGAGACGAGATCATCGGCTTCAATCACAAGCAGGGTAAGCGTGATGTGTTCGCACATGTCTGTTTTGCTGACGGGCACACCGAGAAGTTCCGCCTTCCGCGTAACGCTTCTCAAGCTAATCTTAAGCAACTTACCAAGTGGCTCTGTTATCCACGCACGGATTCCGGCAAGCGTTTTGACATTGTGATTGAAGGCGATGAGTATAAGCAACTTTCTAATTAAGGGGGCGGGATGCAGATTTCTAAGCGAGACTTTCTTAAGCAACTTGGCTTCTTCGGCGCGGCTAGCGTGACCGGTGCGGCTTTCGGTGATGAGTTCGTCCAGATGAGCGGCGGACTTCCAGACGGCGGCTGTGGCGATCCTCAGAACCTTTGGTTCGGCCGTCATATATTTCCGCTGGAGCATACGATGTCCGATCGTCCCAGTTGCTATCTCAAGGACGGTAAGGTTTATGAGCCAGCGAAGGAGATCTCGATTTTCCATTCTGCCGATGTCGTCGTGGTGGGTGGAGGCCCCGCCGGCTTCGCTGCTGCGATTGCCGCTGCGAAGACCGGCGCGACGGTTGCGCTGATTGAGCGGTATGGTTCGCTAGGTGGACTTTTCACCAACGGCATGGTGCTCATCATGCTCGCGACTTCGCGCCTAGAAGACGGCAAATGGAATCTCGTCACGCGCGGTGTTTGTAGCGAGTTCATGGAGCGCGCCGGAAAGTTCGGTACTGATTTTTCCTCGCGCCCGACTAATACCTGTCCCAAGTCCCACTGGCAACCGACGGTTGACCCTGAATGCGCTAAGGTACTGATGGACGAGATGATCGCCGAACAGAAAAACATCTCGATGTTCTTCCATTGTTGGGGTGTCGATACGATTCAAGACGGAGATAAGGTTCAGGGCGTGATTTTCGAGTCCAAGGAAGGACGTCATGCGGTCCTCGCCAAACAGGTTGTTGACTGCACCGGCGATGCGGACGTCCTCTTCCAGGCAGGAGGTGACTACAGTCAGATCACGTCCGCGATGTCCACGGTTTTCCGGTGGGGAAATATGGACACGATCAAGTCAGGTCCTGAAGGTCGTAAAGCCAAGTTCGTTGAACATGGAAATGAAGGCAATGCCGATGCATACTGGTGTGCCGCTTCAATGAATACCGCGAATGGCATCTCCGTCAGGGATCTTACTCGTGTCGAGATCTCAGAACGCAAGAAAAACTGGCAGAAGGTGTTGAAGATGCGGTCGACTCCGGGTTGGGAGAAGGTCTATACGATCAACTCCGCTTCCCAGATCGGCATCCGAGGAACGCGGCTCGTCGATTCGGAATTTGTCATCGGGCGCAAAGAGATCGCCGACGGCTTCGATACGAAGGATGTCATCGGCTGGTGCGGACATGACGGGCCCCATAAGGCGTTCCCGGTTGTCTATCGTCAGCTTCTCCCGAAGAAGATTGAGAACCTTTTGTGTGCAGGCCGCTGTCTTGGCAGAGGCGACACGATTGATACTTTCCGCCTGATTTGCCCCTGTTTCATGACTGGCGAAGCCGCCGGCACCGCCGCTGCGCTCGCCGCGCTTCATGATACGACTCCACGAGCGCTCGACGTCGGGCTTCTCCAGAAGACGCTTCGCGCAAACGGACAGTTCCTCTAATTTGGATGCGCTGAGCCTTCGCCTCGTCATTTCAGAAGTTATGAGATCTGTAGCAGAAATCCGGAACGACATTGACAAGGCAGATGATGCGATTGTCGCGGCGCTTAATACGCGTTTTGCGCTGAGCGATGAGATGCTGAAGACCAAGCAGGCGATCCGTGACGCCGGTGGGGACTGTCCCCCGGTCGATCCTAAACGCGAGAAGGAGATCTGTGAGCGGATGATGTCCGCAGCACCGCTCGCTCATCGCGACACCGTCTTCTCGATTTACGAGCGCATTCTCGGCGGTTCGCGCGGTATGGTCGAGACGATCGCCCGCGGAGTCTGTATTCAAAATGGTAAGGTGTTGCTCTGCAAGGCGAAGGGCGGCAAGTCAACATATCTTCCCGGCGGTCATATCGAGTTCGGTGAGACTGGTGCCGCTGCGCTGGTACGCGAGATCAAGGAAGAGCTCGGCGTTAATTCTTCCTGCAATGAATTCCTCACTATTGTCGAGAATTCCTTCCTTCAGCATGGACGCCACCATGCTGAGATCAATCTGGTTTATAAACTTGACATTCCATCTCTCCTGGCTTCACCATCTTCACTCCCAGCATCTCAAGAGGACTGGATAGAGTTTGAGTGGCATGATGTCCACGACCTTGATAATGCCAATCTGCTGCCAGTGGAGATGGTTGGGGTTGTTAAAGCCGCAAAGAACACCTAAAGAGATTTAGCGTGTTTGTATAGCGACTTTTTGAATAAAATTCGGCCAAATTATAGCCAATATAATTTTTTCAAAAAACCTACTTGTCAAGTAGTAGGAGATTTTGATATACTACCTTCTTGTTCGCTCCTGAAGTGAACGTTGCTCTTTGAAAATTGGAAGTTGGAAATTAAAGAGAATTACAACTCATATACGAGATTAACAAGTTTCTT
>CAMGEN010000037.1:0-16067 GCA_946055075.1 uncultured Verrucomicrobiota bacterium
TTTTATTGGGCTTTTTTGAAAACTGGGATAAATTACCCCAGAAAAAGTGGGATAAAGGTGGGCTTCGAGACTTGTATAAAATGAGCTGTGAAATTATGTTATAATAATATCTGACTATGGCAATGTGGAATAGAGAAGCGGAAACGCTGAGTCGAGATGAGTACGCAAAGCTTCAGCTCGAGGGGTTGAAGAAGTCGCTGAATCGTGTTTGGTCGAACGAGTTCTACCGTGCGCGGCTCCAGAAGGGCGGCGTATCTTCCCCGAATGACGTGCAGTCGTTAGACGATTTGAAGCGGTTGCCTTGCTTTACCAAGGAGGACTTCCGCGAGGCGTATCCGCTGAAGATGAACTGCGTGGACCGCAAGGACCTCAGGGAGTTCCATCAGTCCAGCGGATCGACCGGCACCCCGGTGGTGATGGCCTATACCAAGAACGATCTTCTGCAGTGGGCGGAATGCATGGCCCGTTGCTATTCGATGGCCGGAATGGATACGGGTGACGCGCTGCAGATCATGCCGACGTTCGGGCTCTTTAACGGTGGATTCGGGTGTTATCACGGCGCACGCAAGGCCGGGCTTTTCATTATCCCCGCGTCTTCTGGCAATACCGATCGACAGATCAAGTTGATGCGCGACTTCAAGACCAAGGGGTTCGTCTCCGTGGTCTCGTACGTGCCGCGCATCATTGAGAAGCTCGATGCGACTGACGATCCTGAGCTTCCGTATCTCAAGGTCGGGATCTTCGGCTCAGAGACTTTCTCTGACGAGACCCGCAAACGTATCGAGAGTCGCCTTGGCATTGAGTGCTTTGACATCTACGGCATGACCGAGACCGGCGGCATCGGTACGACAGGGCAGGATTGCAAGGCGCATTGCGGGCTTCATGTTTGGGAGGACCAGTATATTACCGAGATTATCGATCCGGTGACCGGTGAGGTTCTTCCCGACGGCGAATACGGCGAGGTCGTGTTTACTTCTCTCAATCGCGAGGCGATGCCGATTATTCGCTATCGCACTCACGACATAACCCGAATTGTCTCTCGCGAAAAATGCGCGTGCGGACGCACTTCGCTTCGTATCGACCGGATTACCGGCCGTACTGATGACATGCTGATCGTGAAGGGCGTCAATTTCTATCCCCGTCAGGTAGAGGACGCGCTTAAGGAGATTCCCGGCGTTGCTGATGAGTTCCAGATCGTACTTACCGAGCATAACGGCATGACGGATGTCACCATCAATGTCGAGGCTCAGCCCGGAGTCACCGGGTATACTGTCGCCAAACACCTCAAGGAGAAGCTCGGCTTTCTTCCTAAGGGCGACGTGTTTCCGATTGGAGCGTTGCCGCGCAGCGAAGGTAAGGCCAAGCGTGTGATCAGGCAGAGTGTTTGAGGTAGAAGTTAAGATTAAATTTGAAATCTGAAATTCCGAAGGAGAAACGATGAACATTACATTCGAGCAGGCGTGGAACTACGGCGGACCCCTAATGTGGGTGCTTTCGCTCTTTTCGGTCGCGGCACTCGCTGTCGCCATCTATCTTTGGTATTCCCAGCGTAAGGGCGTGTTCCTGCCAGACGCTATGGAGCGGATGGAAAAAGCCAAGGACAAGGCCGCGGAAGGTGGGCGCATCGCGGCACGTGCCTATGCGGCGGTGGATTGGCTTGCAGATATCGCGGCTATAGCTCCGCTCGTCGGGCTCCTCGGCACGGTGCTCGGAATGTTCCAGGCGTTCGGCGGAATCGCGTCTGATGTCTCCGCCGGAGCGAAACCGGTAGTGCTTGCGCAGGGCGTTTCGCAGGCGATCGTGACCACGATCTTCGGTTTGGCGGTTGCGATTCCGTCGCTGGTCCTCTACGCTTTCTTCCGCCGGCGGGCTCAGAAGCGTGTTGCGGAGCTAGAAGCGGAGTGCGAGTGATAGTTAAAGAGTGAAGTTGAAGGGTTGAGATATGAAGTTTAATGTCCAGTCATCTTCCAAGGCGCCGCAGCTTGCGCTCACGTCGATGCTTGACGTGATCTTCCTGCTGTTGTGCTTCTTCGTGACCGTGAGCGTCTTCTCGCAGTGGGAGAACGAGATATCCATCACGCTTCCGCAGGCAAAGACCTCTGACGAGCCTGACCGGCTGCCTGGCGAAATCGTCGTCAATCTCTTTGCGGACGGCGCGATCAAGGTAAATGGCAACGCTATGACTCTTGCCGATCTCGGCGAGAGGCTTAAGAAGCTCTCCCGCTTTTATCCCGGTCAGGCGGTGATTATCCGCTCCGACAAGGAGACGAAGTATGAGAATCTCGTAAGGCTCCTCGACACCTGCCGAGACTCGGATATCTGGAACTTCTCGTTCGCGACAGAAGCGGAGAAGTAGTGCGTGGTGCTCGGGGAATAACGACCAACAGCTAATGATTTCAGTCCATGGTATCGTCAGTCATAGTTCTGTTCGCGGCTCTTGCGGTTGCGCCGAGCGATCGGCTCGCAATGGCTGATAGGCTGTTTAACCGCGGCGAGTACGCTGCCGCCCGGGCCGAGTACTCTGCTCTTGTCGGCGAGAAGAATCTTGCCGCCGATGCTATCGCGTTCCGGCGGATATACTGCGATTACCAGCTCGGGAACAAGGCTGCGGTCCGCAAGGATGGTGAAGAGTTCCTGAAGTCGTATCCTGCATCCGAATCCGCTGGTGATGTCCGCTACTTCCGTGCCATGTCGGCGGAAGGTGTCGCCCGTATCAATGAGCTCAGGGCTCTCGACACCGATGCTGTGCCCGCCTCCCGTCGCGCTTCGGTGCTGTGCGAACTCGGCAAGCTCACGAACGATGCTGACGCCTTTGTGCGGGCTCAGAAGGTCGACCCCAAGGGGCCTATGGCAGGCTACGCCAAATATTACCATGCCGTGATCCTGTCGTCGTCCAAGGATGCGGCGCAACGCAAGACAGCGATCTGCGAACTGCTGGATGTCGCGTTTGGTGCAGACAGGTCGATCGGAGAGAGTGCGCTTTACTCCGCAGCGTGTCTGAGCTTCACCGATCAGCGCTACGGCGAGGCTGTTGCGTTGGCTAAGCAGTATCTGCGCAAGTTCCCTGACAGCAGGCAAAATATCCGTCAGCTTCGTTCGATCGCCGCTGTGAGCGAATACAAATCAGGAAAATATTCGTCGGCGATCGAATTCTGCGGGGACGAGTCCGGCGAGGAATTTGACATGATCCGTGCGTTGGCCTATGATCGGTTCGGCGATGCGGAGAAGAGTCTTGCGGCGGCGAAAC
The DNA here is from genome assembly GCA_946055075.1 of uncultured Verrucomicrobiota bacterium. Taxonomy (GTDB): domain Bacteria; phylum Verrucomicrobiota; class Kiritimatiellia; order RFP12; family UBA1067; genus UBA1067. Next base: position 3,248 of record CAMGEN010000037.1, read on the forward strand.
TCTATTTGGAACGGTATCCTCAGGGCGCCCATCGCAAAGAGGTGGAGCTGTTACTCGCACGTGCTGATTTTTCAGCCGCCGAAAAGGGTGCCGATTCGAGGAAGTTGGTTGAGTCTGCCCGCCGCGCGGCTGAACTTTCGGATTCGGCCGGTGACAAGTTGCGTTACGCGTGGACTCTGGAGAAGTCCGGCGAAGCCGAGAAGGCGGAGGCGGCCTATGAAGCGGTAGCGGCAAAGTACCCGAAGTCGGCGGAGGCGGCGGACGCCATGTATCGCCGTGGACTGTCCCTGGCACGTCGTGATCAGTGGTCCGCCGCCGAGCTTTCCCTTGCCGAGGCGCTGGCGATGCCGGCGTTGCCGGCGGATCGTCGGGGGCTTGCGTCCTACTGGCGTGGCGTCGCGTGTATCCGTCTTGATCATCCGGTGAAGGCCGTAGCCTATCTTAAGGATGCGATCGCGGCAAGATTGCCGCCGGACGAGGAACGCGAGGCGAAGCTGATGCTCGCGGATATTGATTATGCCGCGGGTAGGACGGATGCGGCGATAGCGGCATACGCGGAGCTTGTGCGCTTCGGCGCGGCGGAGCGTATGAGTGCCGCCAAGACCTATGCTGTGGGATTGCTGCTTGCTCCCGATGAGGCTAAGATTTGTGCGGACGCGTTGACGAATAGTGAGTCCGCCGAATGGCGTCAGGCGGGGTATGCACTACTGGGCGATGTGGAGGAGAAACGCGGTAATTCTGCGGCGGCGGCCGTGGCCTGGGGAAAGTCTCTGGCTGAGGATGCGACGACGCAGTGCAAGGCGTCAGCTTCATTGAAGTTGGGTTTGTACGAGGCTGCCAAGGGTGCGTTGGATGCGGCAGAGCGGCATCTCACGCTTGCAATCAAGCTCAGTTCTAAGGATGGTGAAGCCCGTTCGCGCGCCTATCTTGCGCTTGCCAAGTGTGCGCTTGCTAGGAACAATGTCGAGGACGCCCGTAAATACGCCACGGTCGTAGTGACGCTTTTCGAGAAGACCGCGTCAGCGGTTGAGGCTGGAGAGATATTGAGAAAGAACGTGAAATGACGAATGAACGTCGCCAGGATGTTTTTCTGATCGCGCTCGTCGTGTCCGTCGCGCTACATGTGGCGCTGATGTTCTGGATACGTCCGCAAGTGATGACGCGGGTGATTTCTGTGCAACGGACCCCGAAGCGCGGTCCGGTCACGATGCGCGAGGCTCCGAAGATGGAGGCGCCGAAGGAGATTGACTTCTTCAAGGACGAGTCGGCCAAGAAAGAGGCCCCTGTGGCGGAAAGTCAGGTGGCTGCGCCGACGGCAGACGAGGCATTGCCGATGCCATCCTCCGATATCACGCTGTCCGCCCCCGACGCTCCGGCCCTGGAGGCGAAGGTTGAGATGGAGAATCTCGTGTCTGAGATCAAGCCGGCGCCGTTACCTGTCGTCGCCAGTACGGTTAAGGTTTCGGAGACGGTTGATTCCAAGCCGTCGTTCATGTCCTATGCTGCTTCTGATCTCGTGATTTCTGTTCCCGCCCCAGTCGCTCCAGTTCCGATGGTCGAGCTCACGAATACCATGGTTCCTCGTCCTTTGCTCCAGACTTCGGGCCCCCGTCAAGAGCACGTTGTGCCGGAAGAGGTGCTGGCGACAGTGGATGAGAAGTTTGTCGAAAGCGAAAAGGAGGCGGTCGTTCAGCGGTTCAACGTTAGTGACGCGCTCGACATCACGAAGGCGGTCAATGTGAAACTCGAGAAGTCCGTTGCGGGCGGTTGGACCTATTTTCGCGTCATCGTCACCCCGAAGCTGAATCTTCCGTCTGTGCCCAAGGACGTCGTCGTGCTGATGGACGCGTCGGGATCGATCGGGTATGATCGGCTTGCGTCCTGTCGCAAGGCGGCCAGGCAGATCTTGCGCACTTGCACGAATACGGGAGACCGTTTCAACCTTGTCGCGTTCCGTGACCGCTTTTCGTACGCGTTCCGTTCGTGGCAGGAGTGCACGGCGGAGAGCTTCGCCAAAGGGGATAAGTGGCTTACGTCGTTGGCGGCGCACGGACGTACCGATGTTTTCGCCACGATCCGTTCCGTGCTGACGTTGCCGCGCGATCCAAAGCGTCCCGTGATTGCGATGGTGGTGACGGATGGTGAAGCGAACTCCGGCGTCAAGGAGACAAAGGAGATTCTTTCGCAGTTCACTTCGCTTAACGACGGACTCATCTCCATCTATATGTACGGTGTCCGTAAGGGGGCCAATCGCGAGCTCATAGACGTCCTCACTCACGGCAACCGTGGAGAATCGTACATATACGACAGCTGGAAGATGTGGAATGCGGGCGATGGCATCGAGGGCCTTTCCGAGCGGTTCAGAGATCCGGTTATAACCGATCTCCGCGTGGTCTTTGCGGCTCCGCTTCGTGCGGTGGCTTATCCGGTGGCGCTTAAGAATCTTTATCGGGGAAATTCCGTGATAATTACTGGGAGATTGCCGGGTTCGGCGAAGTCTGTCGATTTTATGCTTAAGGGGCTCGCCGGTGACAATGTCTACGAAGGTTTCTTCCAGCTTCCGCTGGCGACGGCGACCGCGGATCCGAAACTCGCAGAGGCTTTTGCGCAAGAATCCTCTCTCGCCTTGCAAGTCCGTTAAGGGATTATCATTCGGCTGTTCGCCAAAGTAACCGAAACTAAGAACGTCCGGGAAGACCGTCTTGCCGAACGCGCGAACTCATGAGTTCTTCGCGCTCGGGATTCTCGACACTGTGCGAGACGCGTTTTGGTGCGGGCCGCGCCGAGGTCTCGAATCACGTCGGCAAGTCGACTTCCCGTCCTCGTCCGAAGCGCGACGTCCGAGCATCCGTAGTTCCGGTTGCTCCAGCGCATGCGGTTCTTTACCGCGTTCGCGATCGTTGAGACCTCGCGTCCGTGCAGTGTCGCCGGCTGGGCGAATGTCAGTCGGCAGTCGAGCCCGTGAGCGATGCCTTTCCTCGTGTCGATCGTCATATGCTTTGCCATGACATCATTTCTTTCGTGTTGTTCTGTCGGCGGTTGCGCAACCGGACGCCCGGCTTGGCGCAATCCCGGCGCGCGTATTGTCTCAAGTTGCGGCGAAGGCGGAAAGTCGGCCCGGTCACGTGAAGATCGACCCTCGGTGCGGTTCGGACCGCGGCGTGTCTCGGTCAGTAGTCGATCTTCCCGAGCGAGGCGATTCATGAGGCCGAGCATTGACCGGGACGAGCTTCCCGCCCGAAGCCGCAGTTATTGCCAAAGTAGACGAAAGACCCAATCAACCTATGCTTTTCCCACCTTGACCAACTAAACAAAATCTAAAAAGGGGCTTTTTTGAAAACTGGGATAAATTACCCCAGAAAAAGTGGGATAAGGGTGTCCGGTTTACTCTCCGTTGACGTGATTATGATATAATATCGTTAATGGAAAAAAGAGTTACTGAATTTGTATACCGGTTGAACTGTTATGTGGAAAACAAGCCTGGCGTCCTCGCTAGGATTGTCGGGCTCATTTCTGGTCGCGGGTATAACATTCAGACCTTGAACGTCGGTCCCACCGAAGACGGCACCGTCTCGAGGATGCGTATCGACGTGTTGGGTTCTGAGCGTGTAGTCGAGCAGATCATTCGTCAGCTTCGCAATCAGGTCAACGTCATTGAGGTAAGCGCGAAGAAAGTGAAGGGTAAAGGTGAAGGGTGAAAAAGTGAGAATCCGGAGTGCCTTTATAGCTTTGCTTATTGTCTTTGCCGCGGGTTTCGTAATGGCGGGGTCGGATGATGTGCAAGCTTTTCTGAAGGTGAGTCCGCTTGGTGGTGAGACGAAGACCACGAAGTCCGGAGGCTCCAAGGGACTGATCCGTTCTACGCCGACGTCCACGCAGAACACCTCGAAATCCGTCTCCCGTAACATGAAGTGGAACTGCGAGGTGCGCTATCGTGGTGAACCCCGTCCGGAGAAGGTTGAGGTGAAGGTCTTCTATATCGGCTATGAAGGCAAGGAGATGACGGCTAAGGTTCTTGGGAAGGATACGAAATCGCTTACTTTAGACGCGAACGGCAAGGCGTCCGTCGAGCTTGAGTCGCCAACCGTGACGTTCTCCAAGTCGCGCACATCTTCTGGTTCCACTGGGCGTTCCGGCAGTATCGCGAAGACTAGGACGACGGTTCGTGGTAAACGCATTGCTGGCTGTGTCGTGCAGCTCTGGGATGGTTCTGAGCTGGTGAAGAGTTACTCATCGATGTCGCAGTGGGATAATGCCGCGAAGGATAAGGATTTCGGAGATGCGTCATTGAACCGCAAGGAGAAGAACCGATTGAATTAGCGGTGGTTTACAGTGGCGGTCGTACAGTGGAGTTTTTAAATAGCTAACAGTGAAATTGAATGGAGGATCAAATGAGGAAGCCAAGTTTCAATGTCAGTGCATTCGGCAAGACCAAATACGGGGAGAAGGCCAAGAAGTTCACCCTAAACGGTGCCGGCGGTGTCGTTATGGAGGTGTCTGACTACGGCGGGAAGATCATCAAGATCCTTACTCCGGACGCCAAGGGCAGGCTCAAAGATGTTGTTGTCGGCTTCGACTCTCCTGCGGGTTGGGATAACGGCGACCCTTACTGGGGTTGTATCATTGGCCGTTACGGTAATCGCATCGCGAAGGGCGTTTTCAATTTGAACGGCAGGAAGATCAAGCTTCCAGCGCTAAACAATGCGCCCGCCGGAATCGGGTGCAATCTCCACGGTGGTAAGCGCGGATGGGATGCCTACGTATGGCAGTCGAAGCCGTTTGTGGATGGAACGGATGTCGGGGTGATCTTCACTCATTGTTCTCCAGACGGGGACGAGGGCTTTCCTGGAACCGTCGACGTGATGGTGACTTACACGCTTACCAAGGACAATGTCTGGCGCGTCGATTACGAGGCGGTCACTGACAAAGAGACGCCGATCAACATGACTCAGCATGTCTACTTCAATTTCAAGGGCGAGGCAGGCGGCACGATCGAGGATCATGTCCTTAAGATCGCCGCGGATACGTTTACGCCGACCGATAAGGGGCAGATCCCCACTGGCAAGGTGGTTAAGGTTGCCGGCACCCCGTTCGACTTCCGCAAGGGTATGCGTATCGGTGAGCGGATCAATGAGAAGTGCGCCGATCTTGAGTACGGCCGCGGCTATGATCATAACTGGGTGCTTGGCAAGGGCAAAATGAAGGTCGAGAAGAAGGTCCGTTTCGCCGCTGAGTTGTCCTGCCCTCTTAACGGACGGAAGGTCGAGGTCTGGACGACCGAACCGTGCCTCCAGGTCTACACCTCCAACTGGTCCGATTACAACCAGACCGCGAAGGGCGGTGAACACCTTTCGTTCCGCTGCGGCTGTGCGCTTGAGACGCAGCATGCTCCTGACTCTCCGAATCATCCCGAATGGCCGACGACGTTCGTCAAGCCCGGCGAGGTGTATCGCACCACCACCGAGTTCCGCTTCGGGATAAAAAATGGAAAATGAAGATTTCTCGCAATTCGCAACGTGGCCAAGACCTCATACACTTTCGAACTGACGAATGACCAGCAGGAGATTCTGCTGGGCATCATGGTGAACGGTAATTATCGCAAACGCGAAGTGCCGTATTCGCTGTGGTCGATTGAAGGTAACGGGTTCAATGCCACGCTTTATTCGAAGGAGAAGCACGGCAAGCGTAAGCTCTGTGTGCAGGGTTCGGGAGCAGAGGATTTCGTTCTCTTCACGCTTGAGCCGCAAGTGCTTGGCGCTGCATCGCTCGGTTACGAGGAGGTGCTGAATCCAGAGACGCTTGCGCCGCACGGCGGCAGTGACGAGTCGGGCAAGGGGGATTTCTTCGGTCCGCTCGTCGTCTGCTGCGCTTATGTGGACGAGAGGATTTCCGCAGCGATCGACGAGTTTACCTACACGGTTACGGACAGGAATGACAATGTCCGTAAGCTCAAACTTGAGGTGAAGGATTGTAAGAAGATGTCCGACACTCAGGTGCTTGTCGCTGGTGCGAAGCTTCGTGCGTTGCTCGGAGAGGACGGCTATGCGGTGGTGAAACTCGGTCCAGCGGCTTATAATCGCCTGTATGCGAAGATCCAGAACATCAACCGGATGCTGGCCTGGGCGCATGGCACCGCGATCGAGGAACTGCTCCAGAAGAAGCGGTCCGTGACGCGCGTTGTCGTCGATCAGTTCGCGCCTACAGAAGCTACGATTAACCGTGCGCTCAAGCCGCTTGGCAGGTCTGCTGTGATCGATCAGCATCATAAGGCCGAGAGTGATCCGGCCGTTGCCATCGCGTCCGTCATCGCCCGCGAAATTTTCCTCCGCGAGATTCAGAAGATGAGTGAAGAGGTTTTCGGTTCTTCGGCTTCAGCTTCGGGCATTGGATCAATTCCTATCGGCTCAAGCGATCCGAGGGTTCGCGAGCTCGCCGAAACGATGGTGAAGCGTAACGGACCAGTCTGGCTGATGAATCACTGCAAGGCACATTTTCAGACGGCGGACAAGGTGCTTGCCGCCTGCGGCTTCTCCCGTTCCGATCTCCCTCCAGAAGGACGAGTTACCCGCGCCTCCGCTCGTGAATCCCAGGTGGCCGGCGATTCCTCTCCCGGGGAATGAGATGATTTTTTACCACTGTCGAATTCGACCTAACATCTGATACTAAATATGATAATAGCAAATTCTCTTTTCGAAGGTTTCCGCCAGTCCAACTTCATCGGACAGGGGATCGTTTATGCACAGCTCGCCGGATCAATCGTCATGCTGGCGGTTATTATCGGCAAGTTCAAGGAGCTCGGCTTCGTGAAAATGGCGGTCCGCCGCTTTCTCCGGGATTTCGGCACCTGTCAGACGGTGCTGGAGTATTATATGAGTCGTCGTCCCAGGACGAATGAAACCGGACTTACCGGACTCTACGCGCAGACTTGCGAGCGGCTTCTCAAGCTGATGGGTCCGGAGTCTCGCTCACTGGTTCTTGGGGTCCGTACCGGTGTCGAAGGCTCGGCGGCTTTGACTGCGCGCGAAATCGAGCTCGTGAAAGGCACCTGTGAACATTCGCTGGACGAGGAGGAGATCCGTGTCGAGAACGGGATGACGATGATTGCGACGGTGGTCGCGCTTTCTCCGATGCTCGGGCTTCTCGGAACGGTCTGGGGCGTGCTAGACGCCTTCGCCGAGATGGGCTCGGCCGGCAGTGCCAATCTCGCGACCATCGCGCCTTCAATCTCTGCGGCGTTGGTCACGACCGTTGTGGGTCTGCTGATTGCGATTCCTGGCGTAATCTGCTTTAATTGGCTCAATTCCTCGATTCGTGACATAACTTCGGATATGGAGGGATTCGCAGATGAGCTTATCGGGCGTATCGCATGCGAATTCCAGGGTGGAGCGAGGTAAGTCGGGAACAGGGAATGGTGAATTGAAGGATAAGATATGTCTTTGAGAAGGAGAAGAAGACGGGGAGAGAAGCCGAAGGCGCAGGTCGACATGACCTCGCTGATCGACTTGACCTTCCTGCTGCTGGTCACGTTCATCGTTACGCTCCCAGCGCTCGAGCAGGGCATTTCGATCATGCTGCCGCGGGCGAAGACGGACGAGCTGCCGACCAAGAACAAGAAGGCGAATACGGTCACCTGTCGTTATCCGGACGGCTACTTCCTCAATGACGCCAGGGTGACATTGGACGAGCTCGAGCAGCAGCTCAAGGCGATGGCTGCGGAAGATCCTGATGTGCCGGTTCTGGTCCGTGGTGACGAGCGTCTTGAATACGGCGTGGTGATGGATGTCGTCAAGATCGTATATAAGTGCAAGATTCGCCGCATGTCTCTAGTCACCGTTGAGAAATGACTCTGCTGGCCTGCAACCCTCAACTCCGCTACTTAACATATGCATTACATTGATGAAGAACAACGTCCTAAGGTGCTCGGCAAGGGAAGCCTTGTCGCTGCGCTGGTGGTGCATGCTCTGTTTTTCGTCTGTTGCTGGGTGCTGTCCATGCCGTTTAAGACGAAGGAGGTCGTGATTCCGATCGAGCTCACCTTCGAGGCGCCGCCGACGGTGCAGGACGAACCGAAGCCGGTTGTGAGGCAGAAGCCGCCGGAGCCGAAGCCCGAGCCGCCCAAGATCGAAGACAGGAATATGGATGCGGTGATTAAGGAGCCGCCGCCGAAAAAGAAGCCGAAGGAGAAGGTTAAGCCGAAGGAGCCGGAAAAGCCGAAGGAAAAGGTTAAGCCGAAGGAGCCGGAAAAACCCAAGGAGCCGGCAAAGCCGAAGAAGACCGCGGCGGAATTGCGCAAGGAGCGGTTGAAGGCGATGCGGGAACGTGCGACGCAGGACAATATGCCTCGGGTCAAGTCGCCGGCTCCGTCTGGAACCGGAAAGAAACTGGATAAAAACTGGAAGGATCTCCTGAATCAGGGTTACAAGCCCGGTGCGACGACGCAGATCGCCGAGAGTGAGATACAGCGTTGCATTTCACTGATTCGCCAGAAGTTTCATGATCGTTGGGAGCAGCCGGCCTGGACCTCGTCGATGAAGATGATGTATCTTGAGGTGACTTTTGGACCCGGCGGAAAGGTCGAAGGTTATCGGTTGATTCAGAGTTCTGGAGACGCGAAGGCTGACCGGTCCGTATTGTCCGCCGCGTCTCGCGTCGGTTATGTGTCTGGTCTGTCTGCTGATTTTCTCGCGAAGAACAAGAAAGTGCGTATTGATTTTAAAGTGACTCCGATGTGAGAGAAGAGATAATAGATCGAGGTCGGTAATGGCGTTTGGTTGTTTAGGTCTGTTTCTGGCGGTAATCACGCTTCATGGTGCGACGGGAGAGAACATTCGCGCTCGCGCCTACTTTGACGCCAATAACGTTAAGGTGGGCGATCCCATGATCCTGACGATCGACTTTCTGGGCAAGGCGGATTTCGCCTCGCTACACCCGCCGGCTTTGTCCAAGGCAGTGGATCGTAAGGTCTGGCGGTTAGATGATTCTTCTGCGAAGACCCAGACCACGAAGAAGACGGTTTCAAATTTATTCAATTCGTGGGAGGTGCCGCTGGCGCGCACGATTACCTATCGGGTGCGTCCGTTGCGTGAAGGGGTGTTGTGGTTTCCGGAGTTGGAATTTGAATACGAGACTGCGGCGGGAGAGAAGAAGGTGGCCAAGACGAGTGCGATTCCAGTACATGCGGTTCCCGGCGTGCAGGTAGTGGTTGCGGAGATGTCTGAAGACGAGAATTCTCTTCCACAGCCCGATCCGCTGGTGGGAGCGAATGAAGAATTGAGAATGATGAATGAAGAATTGCGCAATAACGAGGTCTGGTTCAAGTGGTGCAAGGCATGCGCCCATCCATCGGCGGATGCGTTCGCGGAGTTTGATTTCCCAGCGGCGAAGATGAATGAGGCGAGGTGCGCGATAATTGACGGCAACTGGTCGCGGGCGATGAAAATCTATTCCAAGTTGGAGTGGCTCGTGGGGCAGACACCCGCGATCGAGCGCGGTATTATTGCCGCGCTTGCGGTCAAGGCGCAGAGCCGAGAGGTGGAGTTGCCGATATGGCGTCAGGTTGGCCGTCCTGTGCTACGCTTCGCGTGGGCGGGGCGTGTCGGTCTCATCGTTGGCGGCATCGTGCTCGTCGCGCTGGTGTTCTGGTTTTTGGGCCGCGTAATCCGCGCGCTCGCCTGTGTCGCGCTGTCATTGACGTGCTTCTGTTACCTCAACCTGTCGCCTGCCACCTGTAATGCTCAGGGGCTTTTCAATTTCAATTTCGGCGGTTTTGGCGAAATGCAACAGATTAAGGCTGCGCCGGTTCTAGTTACTGTCGCGACTGATCGTCATGATTTGCAGGTAGGCGATGATTTCAGGTTCATTGTCTCCATTGAATCTCCGAAGGATGTGACGCTAGAGAACCTTCAGCTTCAGCCCTCCGAGACCTTCGGCATGCAGACCGTGGGCAAGGTGGCGTTTCTAGATGATCGAGTGGAAAATGGTTCCTCGAATAAGATTATCCGGCTTGCGGTACCTGTCCGTTACGACGTCCCATTCAAGGGGTCGATCAACTTCACGATCAACGGTATGCAGACGCGGGTCATTCGCTCACGTAATTTCTCGTCGTCTTCTTCGACTTCGTTCACTTCGGTGTCCGCCCCGCTGTCTGTCGTGGTGCATCCGTTGCCGTCTGCGGGCCAGCCCTCCGACTTTTCCGGCATTGTCGCCGGCAAGCTGACGTTGTCAGAGACTCCCGATATGACGCTTGTTAATTCGAACGACGTCATCGTGATCTCCTGTGTGATGATGTGCGACGGATACGTGCCGCCGGATTTTGCCCCTCCTGGGGTTGCGTACGAATGGCAGCGGGGACGCAGTTCGGTGGAGTGGAAGAAGTATTTTATCGCGGACGGCGCGGCAGAACTGCCGCAGACCGAGATAAGCTATTACGATCCGAAGTCCAAGACCTACAAGCGAGCCGTTTCGGCAAAACGACAGATACATTATCGCTAATGAAAATGAAATCCTCCGCCAAGATTTTTCTTCAACCTCCTTACATCGGCAGAGCGGAACGTGCTGCCGTGATGAAGGCGTTTGATTCGGGATTCATCGCGCCGTGTGGACCGCAATTGGATGAATTCGAGCGCCGACTCGCCAAGTTGTCTGGACGTAAATATGCGGTAGCGCTGTCCAGCGGAACCGCGGCAATTGATCTGATTCTCGAGTATCTCGGCGTTGATCGCACATGGACAGTCGTTGCTCCGACGCTTTCGTTTATCGCGACGGTCAGCCCCGCTTGGCATCGTGGCGCCAAACTCGTTCTGGTCGATAGCGATTCTTCTGGCAACATGTCCGTTCCTCTCCTCGCTCAGGCCCTCGCCGCGCTCGTGCGTCCCTCACGAACCACGAGCCGCGACCCGCGAACCACGAAAATCCTCGTCATCGGGGTCGACCTCTATGGCAGGTGCTGCGATTATGCGGGCATCGCTAAGGTGTGTCGCAGATATGGGGTGAAGTTCTTTGTGGATGCGGCGGAATCGGTGGGGTCGAAGTATAGGGGGAAGGGGTCCGGCAGCGGCGGTTTCGCCGCGGTGTATTCCTTTAACGGCAACAAGACGGTGACGACATCCGGCGGCGGCGCGATCGTTACAGATTCGAAGCGCCTCGCGGACTCGGTTCGCAAGCTTGCGATGCAGAGTCGCGAGCCAGTGTTGCATTACGAGCATAAGGAAGTTGGGTACAACCACCGGATGAGTAATGTTCTGGCGGCGATCGGACTCGCCCAGCTTGATCGACTTCCGGAGATTCTCAAGAAGAAGCGCAAGATCGCCGCGGCGTATGGAATTGCGGACGACGGGTCGAATCATTGGCTCAATGTTCTTTATCTTAAGGACGAGAAGACGCGAGACGCGGTGATAAGGAGTTTGGCTCGGGAGGGCATTGAGGCGCGTCCCGTCTGGAAACCGATGCACCTGCAGCCCGTGTTCCGCGGCTCGCGCAAGGTCAAGGTGTTTGGTGGCAATGTCGCCGAGAATCTCTTTCGCCGCGGCATCTGTCTTCCTTCCGGCGCGGCGCTTCCGCTTCCTCTTGTCAAGATTATCCTCCGTTCCTTGGAGGTGGGACATCCTCGCCCCACCATTGACGAATAAAATGCTACATAGTGGCTGATGCGATACACTTACTATTACCAGACGAGTCAGAACGAGAATCGGACCGGCGTGATTGACGCTCGGGATCGGGCTGATGCGTATACTAAGCTCCGCAAGCAGGGGGTGCGTCCGTACCGTGTCGTTGGTGATGATCCGGCGAAGTGGCGTCGCTATCTTCCGGTGGTGACGATCGTGATGTTTGTGATTGCGATTGCCGTTGCCGCGGTCGTCGTTGATGTTAATGTTGTGAGATCAGTTTCTGATGCGCCGATCGCACGTCAGCAGATTGTTGGCGATGAAACGTTTATCTCCGCGCAGGTAATGACAGACTGGGGTGATGTTCTGCCGTGTGCGCTTGACCGTTATCTTGCCGCCTACGCGCAACCGGGCTGGGAGGTGTCGCGCCCGATTCCTGCGGAGACTGCACTTGAGGATTTGGAGACTCCGATCAAGATTTTCGATTCCGACCGTCCGGAGGTGCGTCAGCTGAAGCGTATTCTTCTGCAGATGCGAGAAGAGCTTTCGGAGTTGGTCGCTAACGGCGGAACGCTTGCGGATTACGCGGTGATAATCTCTGATCGTCAGGCGTCAGAAGTTGCGCTTCGCCAGAAAGCGATTCGTTCTTTCATGGATACGCTTCCGAGTCTGCGTCGCAAGGCATTCACGTCGCTCAACATCTGTCTTCGCGATCGTAATATCGCCCCGCTTCCCGCGTCGCTTCTCGGTTCGTCAGACTTCTGACCGCATTCCGGCCCGTTCGTCGATTCGCTGAAAATTTGGCCGAGGGAATTTTCACAATGTCGCACCATAGCGCGGAATTATGGTATAATTAGGTCGGAATTGGAATGATATCGAAGGAGATTCAAATTGAGCTGGAACGGGAGTAATAATGGCGGCGCGGTGAAGTCCGCGCCAGTAAAGAAGCCCTCTGCGAAGTCCTCGGGATTGACGCATGGACTTATCGCAGGTGGAGCTGTCGTTCTGATTGGCATTATCGCACTATATTTTGTTGGTGGAGAGAATGGTGAGCCGCAGATTGAGAAGAAGGGTTCGGCAAGTATTGCAGAAGTTGATCCAGAAGTAGTGACAAATGATGTTGCAGAGTCTTCTGCAGATGTCAATGAGGCTGAAAAGCGTGAGAAGATTCCGACCTATCGTGACGAACGAGGAATACTTCGGTATAAGGGTGGTCA
>CAMGEN010000038.1:0-15876 GCA_946055075.1 uncultured Verrucomicrobiota bacterium
AGCTCCAGCCTTCCAAGCTGGCTACGAGGGTTCGATTCCCTTCGCCCGCTCCAAAGCTGAAACTCGCCAGGGTGGCGTAATGGCAGCCGCAGCAGACTCAAAATCTGCCGTACGCGAGTACGTGCGGGTTCGAGTCCCGCTCCTGGCACCCTCTTTCGCTAGAGGCTACAGAGGGGAAGTTCGGCTTTATCAGACGATTTAACGACTGGAGGGGTGTCCGAGTGGTCGATGGTGCAACCTTGGAAAGGTTGTGTGGGCGCAAGTCCACCGGGGGTTCGAATCCCCCCCCCTCCGCCAGTTTCCGATTGTTAATATTCTGTCGGTAAGATTTGATATTTCATCCGTCATTAAAGGTGGTGAAATATGCTATAATATCGTTTGATTATAGAGAACGACTATGGCTGAATCATCTTTAGCGAATATGATCCTCCGCTCTTCGGGGATCTATACGGACGATCAATTGGATCGGATCGCCCTGAATCGCGTTGCCAATCCTGGAATGGGGCTGGCGGAAGCGGCGGTCAAATTTGGTGGTTCGAGGGAGATTGACTTTCTTAATGCTGTTGGTGCGAGTCTTGGTCTGGAAGTCATCGATTTGCAGATTCGGCAGCCCAATCCCGAGGCGCTCACTAAGCTTCCGGCGTCTGCTGTTTATCAGTTCAACGTGCTTCCGTTTGCGTTTGACGGGAAGACCATTACCATTGTAACGCATGATCCTTTCGATACCAAGCCGATTGACGGGCTTCGCTTGATCTCCGGTTGCAACGTCAATACCGCGCTAGCTCCGAAGGAAGAGGTTGAGAAGGCGATCAAGAAGTACTACGGCGTTGGTGCGGATGCGATCGAGAAGATGATTGAAGACGGGCGTTACTCCGTTGACGAGGATTTCGGCGCGATGACCAAGATCGATGTCGGAGCCGAGGGGGAGGAGGCTTCTATTGTCCGTTTCGTCAACCAGATCATCGCCGAAGCCGATCATCAGGGTGCGACGGATATTCATATTGAGCCGCAGGAGACTGAACTTCGAATCCGTTATCGTATCGACGGCATGCTGCACAAGGTTGACGTGCCGCCGCAGCTGAACCGTCTGAAATCTGCGATTATTTCGCGTATTAAAGTCATGGCGAACCTTGATATCGCTGAGAAGCGGTTGCCGATGGATGGGCGTATCGGCATTCGTATCAAGGGTCAGGACATTGATATCCGTGTGTCGACGATGCCTGCGGCTTATGGCGAGTCGATTTCGTTGCGACTTCTTGCTAAGAGCGGTAGTTTCGTGAAGATGTGCGATCTCGGGTTTAATGACCGTGATTACTCGGTCGTCAACAAGATCATCCATCGGCCTAACGGTATTTTTCTCGTCACCGGTCCTACCGGTTCGGGCAAGTCAACGTCGCTCTATTCCTTTCTTTCTGAAGTGAACAAGATCGATGTCCGCATCATGACGGCAGAAGACCCGATTGAATACCATATGGCTGGCATCAACCAGGTGCAGATGCAGAGTGAGATTGGTATGACTTTCGCGCGTGCGCTTAGGGCTTTCCTGCGTCAGGATCCAGATATTATCATGGTCGGCGAAATTCGTGACCGCGAGACGGCCGAAATCGCCATTAATGCGTCACTTACTGGTCATATGGTGTTCTCGACCCTTCACACCAATGACGCTGCCGGCGCGTTCCCGCGTCTGATCGATATGGGCGTGGAGCCGTTTTTGATTGCGTCTGCCGTGGCGGGCGTCATGGGGCAACGTCTCTGTCGCCGGCTTTGTCAGGACTGCATGAAGGAAGTTCCGCTGGACATGAAGTATTACACTTTGGACGAGGAGCCGGCCTCTAACACCGTGTTCGAACCATGCGGCTGTGACAAGTGCACGCGTACCGGTTATCGCGGTCGGCGAGCGCTTTTCGAGGTGCTGGAGGTGGACGAGGATATTGAAGGCGCGATTGTTCGACGCGAGAACGCTACTCAAATCCGAAATCTATCTCTTTCCAAGGGCATGAAGACGCTCCGGCAGGATGGCTGGGCGAAAGTGTTCAAGGGCGTGACGAGTGTTAAAGAGATAATGCGTGTTACAGAAGATCAGTAAAGAGTTTGAGGTTGAGAGCGGACGGTTGGTTTATGAGTGAGAATGTAAAAGTTCTGCCGAATAATGCGGAAGCTGAAAGGGCGGTCCTCGGGTCGATTTTACTGGATGCGACTGGACGTAACGAGGATCGGGTTCTGGATCTTTGCGGAGCGAAGGATATTCATGACGAGTCGTTCTACGATCCTCGTAACCGCACGATATTCCATGTAATGGGTCAGCTTAAGCAGCTGTCGAAGCCGGTTGACATGCTTACCGTTGTCGAGAAGCTCAGGAATGACGGCGCGCTGGACGGCGTTGGCGGAATCGGCTACATCCAAGGTCTTGTCGACAATCTGCCGTCCGCTAGTCATGCTGAATACTATCTTGACATTCTGCACGACAAGCAGTTGCGTCGTACAATGATCGATCGTGCCCGCAAGACGATCGAGAAATGTTTTGATGAGGCTCAGTATACTGATCCGCAGGCGGTTTTGGGCGATGCCGAGAAGAGTTTTCTTGAAATCGGGGCCAAGGGCGGGTCTACGTTGCCGTGGAGTGATGCTGTCCAGGCGAGTTTTGACAAGCTGAATGCGATGTTCAGTTCGAAGGGAAACAATCTAGACGGGCTTTCGACCGGGTTTCGATATCTTGACGAGAAGCTGCAGGGGTTGAAGAAGTCGGAGATGATCGTCATCGCCGCCCGTCCTTCTGTCGGCAAGACGTCACTCGCGATGAATATCGCCGAAAGTGCCGCGCTCGGGCGGTATATTTCCACTGACGAGCCGTGCGGCAATGAGAAGGGAAGGCAGCATCCGGTGTTGATTTTCTCGTTGGAAATGCCGGTTGAGTCGCTGACCAACCGCATGGTGGCGGGTCGAGCCCGGGTCAATACCTGGAAGCTCAACCGCAACAAGCTACTGCCGCAGGAGAAGGAGCGAGCATTTAAGAATCTTGAGGTAGCTGCGGATGATCTCAGCAAGTGTCCGATTTATGTTGACGACACCGCGTCGTTGGACGTCATGGACATGCGTGCTCGCGCACGGCGAATGAAGAAGGCTCATGGTATCGAGCTGATCGTGATCGACTACCTTCAGCTTTGTCGTTGCAGCGAAGGCGCGCGTCAGAGCCGTCAGATCGAAGTCTCAATGATTTCCCAGCAGATCAAGGCGATGGCGAAGGAATTGAAGATTCCGGTGATCGTGCTTTCCCAGCTTTCCCGTGCTAATGAACAGCGAGGGGATAAGGAGGAGAAGCCGAAGCTTTCCGACTTGCGTGATTCGGGAGCGATCGAACAGGATGCCGACGTTGTGTTTCTGCTGCGCCGTCCATCGCGTTCTGCGCAGTCAAGGGACGTTAATGACGAGACGCTGGCGATTGTTGATGTCGCCAAGAATCGTAATGGTGAGACGGGTGAAGTGCGGATGGACTTCATTCGCGAGTTCGTTCGCTTCGGTGACCGTGCGCCGGCTGGAACTGCAGAGGCGGCGCTTGATGCCGAGGACGCGCAGTTCGACAACACTTCTTACGCGCAGGTGGATTTGATGTCATGAAGTGCGAAATCTGTCATACCGCCGACGCCCAGGTTGCGATCGAAAAAGACGATGAGGAACTCTACGTCTGCAAGGCGTGTGCGGAGAAGGAACGTGTCAGCCGTCAGAAGCGCAGTCAGCATACGCGGAAGATCAGTCGTGATGGTGTGGAGATGACGGTTACGGAAATCTCGTCGGACGGTGATGCCCCGCCGCAGATCGTCAAGGCGATCATGAATGCCTTTGACGGTATGCTCAGCGGAATCGAGAAGGCCTCTCAGGAGGCGAAGAAGTCCGAGAAGCCGCTGCTTCACGATTTTCCAGTTGAACGCGCAGAACCGGCGTATCGGGTGGGACTTGGACTTCACCTCGAAGGATTGTACCTTATCGGCGAGCTTGAGGCTGTCCGTCGTGCCGCGCATGCGCTGAACATGGATCTCATCGGCATTGTAGCGGATGGGGTCAAGGATGCGGGGCATGTCTTCCGCCTCGGATATTCGGGTTCGCAGGAACAGGCGAAGCGTTTCGTTGAAGATTTGCTCGCGCAGGAACGCAATGCGCGTATTCGTCTTCGCGAGGAGCTTCCGAGGGTGTTCGGTGATTCGCTTTGCCGTGCTCTTGCAATCCTGAAGAACTGCCGCTTGCTTTCTCCGGGAGAACTCTTTGACCTTCTGTCGCCGCTCCGCCTGGCGGCGATTGAGAAGATGTTAGATGGCATCACTCTGCGTACCATCGAGTCAATGATGACGAAGATCGATTTATCTTCCAGAGAGGACGGTCTCGAGGTCAATGAGCGTGATCGCATTGATGCGGAACGTGCGGATGAAATGAATGCCAGGTTTGAGGACGTGGTCCTGAACGAGAGGGCGGAAGGGAGGTTTTCATGATTTTCACAAAGAATGCTTTGGACGTGATGAATGGTGCTTCGCCTTGTGCGCAGCAGCTCGGTCACGATCATATCGGTTCTGAGCACATCTTTCTTTCGATGTTGGCCATTCCGAAGTGCCAGGCGTGTGAGCGGCTTGTCAAGCTGGGGTTTGATCTCGATGAGCTGGCGCAATCCATGCGCAACATGATCACCAGCGGCGGCGAGCCGATGATGCAGCGCGGCAATCTGCCCCTTACTGCACGCACGCGCAAGGTACTGGAGATCGCGCAGATGGAGTCTGGCGGTGGTGATAAGCCTATTGATACCGTGCATCTCCTTACGGCGATGCTCAAGGAAGGCGAGAACGCTGCTGCACAGCTGATGTTTAATGCCGGGCTTACCGTTGAAAAGTTCATGGCGGCTGGCACTCAGGGCGCTTCGCCTTTGAATTCTCCAGCCCAAGATGGAGGAGAAGATGCGAAAGGCGGCGAGGAACTGGGAAGGGCCGAAGGTTTGAATGGCAAGGTGCAGAAGACGCCGACGATCAACGCGTTCGGGCGTGACCTTACCGCGCTGTCGCGTGAAGGCAAGCTGGATCCCGTAATCGGACGTGAAAAGGAGCTTCGTCGCGTACTGCAGATCCTTTCCCGCCGCACCAAGAACAATGCGGTGCTGATCGGTGAGGCCGGCGTCGGCAAGACTGCGGTCGCAGAAGGGCTTGCTCAGGCGATTCATCGTGGTGAAGTGCCCGAGAAGATGCAGCAGAAGCGCGTCATCGCGCTTGATATGGCACGCCTTGTGGCGGGTACGCAATACCGCGGACAATTCGAGGAGCGTCTTAAGAAAGTCATCGACGAGACGAAACGCGCAGGCAACATCATCCTCTTCCTTGACGAGATTCATACGCTGGTTGGAGCTGGCGGCGCGGAAGGTGCGATGGATGCGGCAAACATCCTCAAGCCGGCGCTTGCCCGTGGAGAATTGCAGTGCGTCGGAGCAACGACGCTCAAGGAGTATCATAAGTCTATTGAGAAAGATGCGGCGCTTGAACGTCGTTTCCAGAGCGTGCAGGTCGACGAGCCATCGGTTGCGGATGCCATTCAGATCTTGAAAGGTATAGCGAAGAAGTACGAGGAACATCATTCTGTGAAGTTCACTGCCGCCGCCCTCAAGTCGGCGGTGGAGCTTACCGCACGTTATCTGCCTTCTCGCCAGCTTCCCGACAAGGCGATTGATGCGATGGACGAGACCGGAGCGCGGCTTCGGATGAGCGCCTCGGCGCGCCCGAAGTCTCTTACCGCGAAGCAGGAGGAGCTGGATAATCTGCGCGGGCTCAAGGATGCGGCCGTAAAACAGGGCGATTTTGACGGTGCTTCGAATTACCGTGATGAACTGAAGGTGAAGAGTGCCGTGTTTCAAGAAGAGCTCAGGAAGTGGAGGGAGACCCATGCCGAAGAGACGATTGAGGTTTCCGAGAACGACGTCGCCGAAACGGTTTCGCTGATGAGTGGAGTGCCGGTTGAGAAGATGAACGCGACGACCGCGGAGAAGCTTCTCGGTATGGAGAAGACGCTTGGGGAAGTGGTGATCGGACAAGCTCCGGCGATTAAGGCTATTGCTCGTGCGCTTCGCAGGAGCCGCGCGCTGATGGGCGATCCGAAGCGTCCCATCGGCAGTTTCCTCTTCCTTGGTCCCACCGGCGTCGGTAAAACTCATCTCGCGAAGATGCTCGCCGATAGGATCTACGGTGACGACAAGGCGCTGATTACGCTTGATATGTCCGAATTCCAGGAAAAGTACTCCTCGTCGCGGCTCGTCGGCGCACCGCCTGGATATGTCGGTTACGATGAGGGCGGCCAACTTACAGAGAAGGTGCGTCGGCGACCCTATTCGGTCGTGCTGTTTGATGAGTTCGAGAAGGCGAATGCCGATGTGTGCAATATGCTGCTGCAGATCCTCGATGACGGACGTCTCACCGACGGACAGGGTCGCGTGATCGACTTCCGCAACACGATTATTATCTGTACCGCCAATCTCGGCTTTGATTTCGCCCGCGAGGGACATACGCTCGGCTTCGCCACCGAGACGAGCGAGACAAGCTATGAGGTGCTGAAGGAGAAACTGCTGTCGGAATGCAAGAAGACGTTCCGTCCCGAGCTCTTGAACCGCTTTGACGAGACGGTCGTCTTCAAGAAGCTTGAGAAGGACGATATGCACGCGATCCTGAAGCTCGAACTCGCGAAGCTACAGATGCGGCTCAAGGATTCCCATATCCAGCTTTCGGTCGATAAGAAGGCCGCGGATTTTCTGATTGAGAAGGGATATGATTCCGCATTGGGTGCGCGTCCGCTCCGCCGCGTCGTGCAAGACTACATTGAGGATCCGCTTGCGGATCTCGTTCTTGCCGGCAAGGCGAGGCCCCGTATGCGCGCCCATCTCGCCAAGGATTGCAATTCGTTGAAATTCTAAAAAGAAAAACGCATGAAAGCGTCATTGTTTCTTCTGACGGCGTTCGGTGCGGCTGCCGTTTTCGCGGTCGAGCAGAAGCACAGCTGGTTTGATCTCGATATTGGGGATATGCCGAGTTCTACGCGCTACTGGCCGACGGACGGGTCGAATTATGAAGCATATCTTTGCTTTGTTACCAATACCGCAGCTGGCGTTTTTCTAGATAATCCCAATCGGATTGCCCTTGATGCGGAAGAGCCGGTGTCGGTGATCCCGGATGATGTTGCGCAGATCGATACCGTTACTTATGCCGAGATTTCAGTGACGATGGAGAAAATGGAGCCGTTCGGCGTGTCGGATCTCCCTGAGGTTCCGGAAGGCGCTAAGACGGCGGTTATTGTGGTCGATTCTGGCGCAGAGACTAACTTTTGGGTGGCGGCTGGTGCGGAAGGATCTTTGTGCTGGACCAATACAGAGGTTGCGGCCGACATCGCCAGTCAGGTTGAGATTAAGGTTAGAATCTCTTATGGATCCGGTGAAACCGCGGCGCATTGGTCGTTCGGCAATCAAGAGTTTACGAGTATAATACCGAATGTCAGAGTTCTTACCGGCGTGGAATTTCGTGGAAGTTGCGAGTTATCTTCGTGCTGGGCCGACGTCCTGACGCTCGGTGATTTGGTGGATTTCTGGATTGCCGGAATTCCCGACGATGTTAATGTGGCGGTGACAACCACGAACGGAGATGAGCTTGCCAGGTCCGATCTCGGCTCATATCGCTATCTTAGCGGTGGAACGGTTAATCTCGCATTCTCGTTGCCTGAGGGATGGCGTTATGCAGATGGCGCGCTGAAATGGCAAGATGTCATAGCCAAACTTGACAATGGCGAATACGTGCCCTTCGGTGGACGGGGCATATTCGATACGGATTATGGTCCGGTTGGATATTGGATGGTTGTGCCGTTTGAAGGCCCGGTGCAGCGCTTCGCCTCGCTTGATGACGCATTGGCGACGCAGAAGGATTATTGTGCGCTTATGTCATGCTATTCGGAAACGCCACACGAGATTTTGGTTGCTGACGATGGCAAATCGATCACTGTTGACGGCGTGCAGAAGACTGCGAAGTCCCGGTATCACTTCTTTTCCGCCGATGGTATGCCGGTGTTGCAGATCAACGAGGAGGAAGCGGAGATTACTTCGATTCTTGAAAGCGCAGGGGATTTGACGAAGATGTCGATCGGTTCCGTGCTTAACACCTTTGAGGGTTTCAATTATTCGGTAATATTCGCTGATGACGTCGGATTCACGACTGGATGTGGTGAAACAGAGCCTGTCCCTGGTGATGGCGGAAAGCTCGAGCTTGCGGCGCCGAAGGGTGAGAACGGCCAGCGCTTTTACCGTATACGTATCACCGATTGATACGGATCCCGCGCGTTTCCGGGATATGGTAATTCCAAGTTCGAACATCCTGACTGCATCACCGACAACATCCTCAAGACACGTCTCGTTAAACGTCAGAACGGCGTCAGCGATATCGCCGTTACCGCATACGGCTTCCGCGGTGAGCCGCGTGTTGAAATGCGCCTTCAGATGGAATAGTCTACGACGAAAAAGAAGGGGTGTGAAAATAAATTTCCACAGGGTTTTATTGGGCATTTTTGAAAACTGGGATAAATTACCCCAGAAATAGTGGGATAAGGGTGTCCTATCTGTGCCGTTGAGCGGACGGATTATGGTATAATATTCAAAGTATGGAAAACATCAGAGTTCGTTTCGCCCCGTCGCCGACGGGCAAGGTTCATATCGGCAATATCCGTGCCGCAATTTACAATTGGCTTTATGCCCGCCATGTCGGCGGCAAGTTTCTGCTCCGCGTCGAAGACACCGACCTCGAACGTTCTACGCCAGAGGCGATTCAGGTGCTGTTTGAGTGCATGAAATGGCTCGGGCTCGACTATGACGAAGAGGTCTTCTATCAGACGAAGAACGTGAAGCGTCATCTCGAGGTCGTTGATCAGCTGATCGCGTCCGGCCACGCCTACAAGTGCGAGAAGACTTCGCGGGACGGCAAGACTGGTACGGTCGTGATGTTCAAGATGCCCAAGGAGGGTGTCATCGAATTCGACGATATCGTTAAGGGCCATATGGCGAAGAAAGCCGAGGATATCCAGGATTTCGCAATCGTCCGCAGCGACGGCTCGCCGATCTTTCACATCGCGAACGTCGTCGACGACATCGATCAGGGTGTTACCCACATTATTCGTGGCGATGATCACGTCGAAAACACCTTCAAGCATATCTGCATCTTCAAGGCGCTAGGTGCGCCCGTGCCGAAGTACGGGCATCTCTCGATGATCGTCAATCAGCAGGGCAAGCCCTATTCGAAGCGCGACGGCGCCGCTTTCGTCGGCGAGTACCGCGAGCAGGGTTATCTCCCTGAGGCGCTCTTCAACTATCTCCTCCTCCTCGGCTGGCATCCGGAAGGCGACCGCGAGGTCCTTACCCGCGAAGAGATGATCAAGGAGTTCGAGCTCGAGAAGGTGCACGTCACCGCGGCGATGTTCGACCCCAAGAAGCTCGCGTGGATGAACGGCGAGTACATCAAGCGGATCCCGGCGGACGAATTCAAGTCCGAGCTCAAGTCCCGTATCTCCGGTCTTGTTCCCTCTGTGTCGCGTGACGAGGCTTGGTGGGATTATCTCGCGCCGCAGGTGCAGGTCAGGACCAAGTTCCTCACCGACATCGGCAAGGGTCTCGAATTCCTCTTCTCCGACGAATTCCCCGTCGACGAGAAGGCGGTCGAGAAGCGGCTGAAGAAGGAGGGCGCGAAGCAGGCGCTCGAGGACGTGATCGCGCTGTTTGAGAAGGTCGTAGATTGGAAGGCGCCGGCGCTCGAGGAGTGCGTGAAGACGCTTTCGCAAGGTAGCGGCATGGGTCCGTGGGTGCATCCGATCCGCGTCGCCGTTTCCGGGCGCGGCGAAGGCATCGGGCTTTTCGAGATGCTGCAGCTCCTCGGTAAAGAGAAGACCCTCTCCCGGCTCAACGGGGCGCTCTCCGTTTGCGTATGACGCTCTATGTCGGATACAAGGCGTCGGATATCAAGCCGGAAATGCTTGGTGACGACTCCGTCTTCCATACGCTCGACGTCTATCATCGGCACGCGATCGAGAAGGTACATCACGCCAGGGCAGTCTGTTCGCCGCACTTGCCGGAAGGGGAGTGGGACAAGGTCTGCTTCTTGACGGGGCCGAAGCTGATGAGCGGCGAGCTGTCGCTCGACATGCTGCAGGAATGTCGCCGGGTCGCCGATAAGTGTGGCTGCAAGGTCGAGGTCCGTTTCGTCGGCAGAGAGCGCGACCGCAACGACCTGCTCGACAAGGTCAGGGACCGCACCGACCGCGTGTTCAAGGCGGAATGGCCGGCGAGCGTCCCAGGCGGCAGTCAGCTGACGTTCACCTCGTATCCCGGCTGTTTCTGTCACCGCCGCCTCGACGAAGGTGGGCTCGCCTTGGCGGAAGTGGTCACGAGGGAGTTGAAGTCGCGAGTTGAAGTTGAAGATCGGAAGCTTAGACTTCTTGATATGGGGTGTGGTTGCGGGTTGGTAGGGTTTCTAATCGCCGACTACATAAGGAAGAGTTCACCCTCCGCTCTTCAACTTGAGACTTCAACTTCATCCTCGCCTCTTGACTTGGTCCTCGTGGACAGTCATAGCCGTGCAGTGGAGGCGGCGGAGGAGAACTCGCGGAAGTTCGGCATTCCGGCGGAGGTGATTCTTTCTGATAATGGCACGCCCGCGAGAATGGATGGTACGTTCGATGTCTTCGTCGGTAATCCTCCGTACTACAGCGATTATCGGATCGCGGACGTCTTTCTCGAGACCGCGAAAAGGGCGCTCAGACCGGGAGGAATCTGCTATACTGTATGTAAGAACGCCGCGGGTCTCGAGCCGGTGCAGAAGAAGTATTTTCCCGAAGTGAATATTATCAAACGGAGAGGTTATGCCGTTCTCAAATCGATTTCATGTGCTTGACGCGTTTGGAATCCCTATCTACGTCAACATTTCCTTCGTGTTTCTGCTGATCCTGTTCGTGGTCGACATGAATTCGTTCAGTGTCGGTGTCGGCTGTGCGCTAGTGTTGGCGATCTCGATTGCTCTTCATGAACTCGCGCACGCGCTGACTGCGCGGCTTTTCGGGTATAGGACGCGCGACATCACGCTTTCTCTGCTCGGCGGATGTGCATCGCTTATCGCCCTTCCCCGGAAGGGATGGCAGGAGTTTCTGACGGCATTGGCCGGTCCGCTGATGAGCTTTGCGATATCAGGGTCGGTATTGGCGCTGGATATTATCGGCGTCCCCGTTCGCAACGAATGGCTACGCGAGGTGCTGAGGTATGCATTTGCAATGAACCTGATCCTTGGAATCTTCAATCTGCTGCCGGGATTTCCAATGGACGGCGGCAGGATCTTCCGCAGTATCATGCGCATCTTTATGAATCGCGCCCATGCCACCTTTATCGCCATGTGGGTCGGCAGGGCTGTCGCAGTGCTGATCGGTCTGCGCGGACTCTGGTCGGTGCTCAATCATGGTCCGTTCGGGTTTATCACGATCATGATCGCGTGGATGATTTGGAAGGAGGGCTATCGCGAATATCTACTGGCGAAGCAGGAGGAAGACTTCCGTAATTGGAGTCAAGACGATTTCGAAGCTCGCGTCTCCCCACCGCCGTACGATCGCTGATTGCCTAAATTCTGCATTGACGGCGTGAGTAAGATTTTGGTATACTACATCATTACAGGCCAGGTTAGCACAGTTGGTAGTGCGGCTCATTCGTAATGAGCAGGTCGGGGGTTCGAATCCCTTACCTGGTTCCAGTTGGCGGGAGTAGATCAATTGGTTAGATCAACAGATTGTGATTCTGTGGGTTGCGGGTTCGAGTCCCGTCTCCTGCCCCAGTTTGAAAAGGAAATCGGGAAATGACGGTCGTTGAAAGTTTGATTGAACTGCAGGAAGTTGACGGGCGTATCCGCGAACTCGAGTCTGAACTCAAGGATCTCCCCGTGCGCAAAGCGCAGGAAACGGCGCGACTTTCTGGCGTCTCCGCCGATCTGCAGGCCGCCAAAGCTAATCTCGATTATGTCAATCAGCGTGTAAAGAATCTTGAGGCTGATGAACAGTCGCTTAAGGAGAAGATTCAGAAGCTCAAAGCTGATCAGATGAACCTTAAGTCGAATAAGGAATATCAGCAGTATTCGGTACAGATCGATATGGTCGAGCACGATCGCGAGACGACTGCGAACAACTGGGAGGCGGCAAGTGATGATATTCCGGCTGCGCAGGCTCGTCTTGATGAGGCGCAGGGGAAGTATGATGCCGCGGCAGGAGGTGTGAAGGCCTACTGCGACGAAATTGATGAGCGTATCGCGTCCGTCCAAGCCGAACTCGCCGAAGCGACCAAGGAGCGTGTAGAGAAGGCGAAGGCGGTGAATGATCCGAAGTTCATGCTTTATTACGAGCGTCTTCGCACCAAGCGCTGGCCGGTTGTCGTTCCGCTGACCCATGATGGTGTCTGTGACGGTTGCCATCTCGTTCAGCCGCCGAGTGTCGCTCAGCTCGCTGATGCCAACGCCAAGAACGGCGAGGCCGGCAAGCCTCAGGGAATTGTCGCCTGCACGATGTGCGGTCGCATTCTCTATCGCTGATCTTTGAAAATTCCCGTTGAAGTGGTTCGCGGGGGACCGATCGAGCCTGTGAAAGCAGGGTAGGAAAGTCCGGACTCCGCAGGACAGGTGATCGGGCTGTAATGGCCCGGGGGCACGGGGCAAACCCGTGCGACAGAGAGTACCACAGAAACATACCGCCCTCCGTTGTTGATCCGCGAGGATCACGAAGGAAGGTAAGGGTGAAAAGGCGGTGTAAGAGACCACCGGCGCGATAACACGCGTGCAAGGCAAACCTTCACCGGAGCAAGATCAAATAGGGGAACGACTGGCTGTTCGTCGGGTGTCCGCAAGGACTAAGTTCCCGGGTTGATTGCTTAGAGGAATGATCGGATAAAACAGAATCCGGCTTACTCCTCGCGTGCCACTTCAGCGGGAATTTTGGTATAATCCAGATATATGGGATTCTTTAAGGCGTACGATATGCGTGGTACTTTCGGGACCGATTTCGATCTCGAGACCGCGTACAAGGTCGGAAGGGCTCTTCCGAAGGTTGTCAAGGGCGGAAAATGGCTGGTTGGGCGCGATTGCCGCGTCACTTCCGCCGCGATACGTGATGCGCTCGTGAAGGGGCTGTCGGAAGCCGGCGCCAAGGTGACTGACCTCGGGCTCTGCACCACGCCGATGGTGTATTACTTCACCGCGACGGACGGCTTTGACGGTAGCGTCATGATCACCGCTTCGCACAATCCGCCGTCCGATAACGGACTCAAGGTCTCGATGCGTACCGCTCTGCCCGTCGGCTATGCCAACGGACTGAACGAAGTCGAGAGCATCGTCGCTGCAGACAATTCCGATTATGCGGAAGCAAAAAGGAGAAACGAGACGGAGGTGGACGATGGAAAGTTCGTCTCTCGCTATGTCGAGTTTCTCAAAAGCAAGTTAACCGCCAATTTCTCTTTCTCCGCATCTTCTCATCCGCTTAAGATAGGCATCGACTGCTCCAACGGCATGGCGTTGCTGCTGGTGCATGACGTCTTTCCAGATGCGGTCGTCATCAACGATACGCTGGACGGATCGTTTCCGAACCACTCTCCGAATCCGCTCAAGGCCGAAGCGCGCGAGCAGATCGCCGCGCTCGTGCGGGAGCGGAAGCTCGACTGCGGCATCATCTTCGACGGTGATGCCGATCGCGCGATGTTCGTCGACGAGAACGGAGGTTTTATCCAGCCGGATTATCTGATCCCGATTATCGCCAGTACTTTTGGCGATGCCGGCGGTTCCAGGATTATCCACGATGTCCGTACCTCGCGGGGCTCAATCGAGACGATCCGCGAGATGGGGTGCGAGCCGGTGATGGTGCCAGTCGGGCACGCCTTCGCGAAGCCGAAGATGCGTGAGACCGGTGCGGTCTGCGGCGGAGAACTGGCGGGACACTACTACTTCCGCGAGTTCTTCGGCTGCGATTCCGCCTTCCTTGCCGCGATTCACGTCCTTGCCGCGTTCGCGAGGTTTAGGTTGGAGGTTGAGAATGGAGTTTCAACCTTTTCTGAAATGATGAAGCCGATAATCTCGCGCTATGCGAATTCCGGCGAGCTGAACTTCAAGGTCGAGGATAAGGATGCGGCGATTGACAGGGTTCTCGCCTTCGCCGCGGCGAATTTGCCGCTGGAGGTTTCGCGTAGTACGATGGACGGCATCCGGATCGAGTACGACGAGGGCTGGATCAATGTCCGCAAGTCGAACACCGAACCGTATCTCCGGCTCATTGTCGAAGCGAAGACGGAACCGCTTATGCAGGAATGGGTGCGTGTACTAACTGAAGCTATTGCAGGATAGAATGTGCTGGGAACGATTATGCTATTGGCCGGCGTTCCGCTCTGGGGGGATTGGATCTCATGATTGTCGATTTTCATGTGCATTCTACGGCGAGTGACGGGACGTTCCGCCCCGCCGAACTCGCGGAGAAGGCAGTGCGCGGCGGTTTTGCCGCGCTGGCGCTCACCGATCACGACAATTGCAACGGGGTTAAGGAACTTTCATCATGTCCATTGTCGACCTCGGAATGCAACCTGCACCTGATTCCCGGCATCGAGCTCTCCATCGAGCCTGGCTCTGGCTTTGACAAGTTTCATCTGCTGGGACTCGGAGTTGATCCGGATAATTCACAGCTGAAGGCGTTGATGAAGTCCATCCTCGACGGGCGCAACGCCCGGAATCAGCGCATCCGCGCGAATTTCCTCCGTCTCGGCATTGATATGCCGTTGGATCCGAGGTCTAGGGTTGTGAGCGAAGAATCTGCCTCCGTACCTCATTCCTCATTCCCAGTTCCTCGTTCTTCCGACATCATCGCCCGTCCCCATTACGCGCGGTGGCTGATGGAGCACGGTTTCGCGCGGGACATCAGGGATGCGTTCGCGAGGTATCTGCTCCCGGAATCGCCTTCCGCGACGCGGTGTTACGAGGAGCGGTGGCATCCGGCGCAGGAGGACGCTTTTGCCGCAATCCATGCGGCTGGCGGCGTCTGCGTGATGGCGCATCCGAAGTACTGGCGTGGCGATTGGAAGGATGTCGGTTGTGATTTCGCTGCGGCGGGAAAGGAGCTCGCAAGGCTCAAAGAGGCGGGTCTTGACGGTATTGAGGCGCATTATCAAGCCAATACCGGCGAAGAAAACGTCGAGTTCACGCGGATTGCTACGAAACTCGGATTCCTTCTGTCCGCCGGCAGTGACTTCCACGGGGATAACAAGCCGACGATTCCGCTCGGCATGGAGGTTTCTGAATCTTTCATAAATCCCCTCATGGAACGGTTGAATTTGGTATAATATGCATTAATAAAATACCGCAATTCTTTATTCGAAATTCTTGATTCTTAATTCGCATTTATGAATACAGTACTCGTTGGCGCCCAGTGGGGCGATGAAGGCAAGGGCAAGGTCATTGATTTTCTTACCGAGGAATCGGATGTCGTAGTTCGTTTTCAGGGAGGTTCCAACGCTGGTCACACGGTGGTCGTCGGGGAGAAGAAATACGTTCTCCACCTCGTCCCTTCGGGAATTCTCCACAACGGCAAGCATTGCGTCATTGGCAATGGCGTAGTGATGGATCCGTTTGACTTGATGCGTGAGCTTGAAGAGGTCAAGAGCTGGGGCTTTGATCTTGCTGGACGTTTCCACATCTCCGAGCGCGCCCAGATGGTGATGCAGTGGCATCGCGCGATCGACAAGGCTGAGGAGGCCGCTCGTTCCGAGGGCGAGAAGATCGGCACCACGGGCCGCGGAATCGGTCCCGCCTATGCGGCGAAGGTCGG
>CAMGEN010000039.1:0-15260 GCA_946055075.1 uncultured Verrucomicrobiota bacterium
TCGCCCCCGGCTCGAAAGCCTTGCGTGCATCAATTCAAAAAGTGGGATAAGGGTGACGGGTGGGTGCGATTCGTGGTATGAGTGCAAATTACAATTTCTGTAAACCGTAATGTCGCGAATTACAATTTTATGTCATATGCATTCGGCATTATTCCAATAACTTGGATGAAAAATCGCGGATTAGTGTCGTTGGCACGATATGTGCTGTACTTTTCAGGAGGCATAATATCTATGGCAGGCAATTTTGTGGATAAATGGCGGTCGGAGCGGGAACGGAAGGCGTTTCTGGCCTTGGCGGACGGAGCGGTGTTCCACGGTGTCGCTTTCGGCGCATCGGTTGATCGGTACGGCGAGGTGGTTTTTAACACCGGCATGTGTGGATATCAGGAGATTTTGACCGACCCGTCTTACGCAGGGCAGTTCGTCACCCTCACCACCGCTGAGGTCGGCAATTACGGAATCAACCCCGAAGACGTCGAGTCTCGGGGTCTTTTTCTTTCGGGATTGGTGATCGGCGATCTTACCGAGCCGTCGAACTACCGTTCCACCGGTTCTCTGGACGCGTACCTTAAGGCGAACGGAGTGCCCGGGATCTACGGTGTCGACACCAGGGCGCTGACGATTCATTTGCGTGAGCACGGCAATCAGAAGGCGTTTCTCTGTCTTTCGGGAACGATATCCGAGACGGAAGCGGTGGCTCGGGCGGTAGCCTGGGAGGGGTTGGACGGGCAGGACTATGCTTCGAAAGTGACTTGCTCCGAGACCTATGAATATACTCCCGCTTCCACCTCGCCTCTTCACGTCGTATGCTACGACTTCGGCGTTAAGACCAATATCCTCCGGTCTCTCGCAGAATTCGCCCGCGTGACGGTCGTGCCGGCGAAGACCCCAGCGGACGAAGTGCTGGCGATGCGGCCGGACGGGGTTTTCCTTTCGAACGGGCCGGCGGATCCCGCGGCGGTGACCTATGCGATCGAGAACATACGGACGCTGCTTGACCGTCGTCTGCCAGTATTCGGAATCTGCCTCGGGCATCAGCTCCTGTCGATCGCCTGCGGGGCGAAGACGGGACGGCTTAAGTTTGGACACCACGGGTGCAACCATCCAGTCCGTAACCTCGCTACCGGCAAGGTTGAGATCACGAGTCAGAACCACAATTTCGCGGTGCTGCCCGATTCGGTTCCGGATTGCCTAGAGATTACGCACGTTAATCTCAATGACGGTTCGGTCGAAGGTGTGCGGCATAAGACGCTGTCCGCGTTTTCCGTACAGTATCATCCGGAAAGCAGTCCAGGTCCGCACGATTCGAAATACCTCTTCGAGGAATTCCTGAAGTTGATGGGGCGCTCAGTTTAGAGAATCTAGAAGCGCTAGAATGTTAGATTTTAAGTCATGAAAAAGCCTACAAAATACGTCTTTATCACCGGCGGCGTGGTGAGCTCGCTCGGCAAGGGCATCACCTCCGCTTCTCTTGCGCTTCTCTTGAAGAGTCGCGGCTACAAGGTCTTCATGCAGAAGCTCGATCCGTACCTTAACGTTGATCCCGGTACGATGAGCCCCTATCAGCACGGAGAGGTGTTCGTGACGGACGACGGCGCCGAGACGGATCTCGACCTCGGACACTACGAACGTTTCGCCGGCGTGACCTGCTCGAAGGCCTCGAACTACACGTCCGGGCGCATTTATTCGGCGGTACTGGCACGTGAGCGCGCCGGCGGATACCTGGGCGGCACGGTTCAGGTCGTCCCCCACATCACGAACGAGATCAAGGCCGCCATCCGTTCGGCCGGCGAACACGACTGCGACATCGTCCTCTGCGAGATCGGCGGAGTTTCTGGTGACATCGAGTCGTTGCCGTTCCTCGAGGCGGCCCGGCAGTTCCGGTTCGAGGAGGGTTATGACAACACCTGCTTCGTGCATCTGACGCTTGTTCCCTATCTGAAAGCGGCTGGCGAACTGAAGACGAAACCTTCGCAGCATTCGGTCGGACAGCTCCGCGCGATCGGAATCATTCCCGACATCCTGGTCTGCCGTACCGAGATGACGATTCCGAAGGAGCACCTCGAGAAGCTCGCGCTCTTCTGCAACGTCCGTCCCGAGCGCGTGATCGAGGAGAAGGATGTGACGGATTCGGTCTACGCCATTCCCCGCGAGCTCCGCAAGCAGCATCTGGACGAGGAGGTTCTGAAACAGCTGCATCTCGACATCTGGCCGATCAAGCATACGGTCTGGGATACGCTCGTGAAGAAGGCGACGCAGCCGAAGAAGGAGTGTACGATCGCGCTGGTCGGCAAGTACATCGCCATCCGCGACGCCTACAAGTCCGTGCACGAGGCGTTACATCACGCCGGCATGGCCCATAACTGCAAGGTGCATGTCGAATGCGTCGAAGCCGAGGAGCTGGAGAAGAATCCGAAGCTCCTGAAGGGAGCTGACGGGATCCTCGTTCCGGGCGGATTCGGAAGTCGCGGAGTCCCCGGTAAGTGTGTCGCGATCAGGTACGCGCGCGAGCATGGGGTCCCGTTCCTCGGCATCTGCCTCGGCATGCAGTGCACGGCGATCGAATATGCGCGTGACGTAGTCGGATGGAAGGACGCGAACTCGACCGAATTCGACGAGAAGACGGAACATCCCGTGATCGACCTGATGGCGGATCAGAAGGGCGTCACGCAGAAGGGTGGCACGATGCGCCTCGGAGCCTATCCATGCGTCATCCGTCCCGGTACGCTGGCGGCGAAGCTCTATAAGGCTACGAAGATCTCCGAGCGCCATCGTCACCGTTACGAGCTCAATTACGATTCCGAGGGACGGCGCGCGCTTGAGGAGGCGGGGCTCAGGGTCTCGGGCACGTCGCCGGACGGGAAGCTCGTCGAGATCGTGGAACTCCCCGGGCATCCGTATTTCATCGCGGGACAGTTCCATCCGGAATTCAAGTCGCGTCCGACCGAACCGCATCCGCTGTTCGACGGACTCGTCGCGGCGGCGCTCAGGTCCAGCGGAAGTAGGCGGCGGTAAGGGGTTTGGTATGTGCGGCATCGTCGGTTTCACGAGCAGAAGACACGGCGCCTGTCCGGCGCTGGTGAACGGACTTCGTCGGTTGGAATACCGCGGTTATGATTCCGCCGGTGTGGCGTTGGAATCCGACCGCGACCTGCGCGTCTTCAAACAGACGGGCAAGGTGTCGGCCCTCGACCGGCTGCTGGCCGAACGCCTGCCGGAATCCGAACGCGACGACTACCGTCTCGGCATCGCCCACACGCGTTGGGCCACGCACGGGCTTCCGACTGAGGTCAACGCTCATCCGCATGTGGCCGACGGCGGTAATCTGGCCCTTGTCCACAACGGAATCATCGAGAATTACGCCGCGCTCCGCGCGAAGCTGGAGAAGCGGGGATGTGTCTTCGTCTCGCAGACGGATACGGAGGTTCTTGCCCATCTTGTCGCGGTCTTCGATACCGGTGATTTCCTTTCGGCCGTGTCGCAGGCGCTTAAGCGCGTGGAGGGGACTTACGGAGTCGCCGTCATCTCCCGCCGTCATCCCGGAGAGATGATCGTCGCGCGCAAGGGTTCGCCCCTGGTCATCGGCATCGGCGAGGAGGAGACGGTGGTGGCCAGCGACGTGTCCGCGATCGTCGCGCACACGCGGCAGGTGATCTATCTTGACGACGGTGACGTGGCGCGGATACTGCCAGGGTCCGTGGAGGTGTTCACGCTGGATAACGTGCCGGTCGCCCGCGACGTCAGGCTGGTGGAATGGGACGCCGAGGCTGCTGAAAAGGGCGGTTACGAGCACTTCATGCTCAAGGAGATCTTCGAGCAGCCGGAGACGCTCCGTAATACGATCCGCGGACGCCTTGATGCGGAGGGCGGCACGGCGGTCCTGGCGGGACTCGGTCTGTCCCCGAGGGATCTCGCGGCGATCCGTCGCGCGGTGATCATCGGCTGCGGTACGTCGCTTCACGCCGGCATGGTCGGCAAGTACCTGTTCGAGTCGCTGGCGGATCTGCCGACGAGTCCCGAACAAGCGGCCGAATTCCGTTACTGCAATCCGATCATCGGGCCTGAAGACTGGTCGATCGCGGTCTCGCAGTCCGGTGAGACCGCCGACACGCTGGCGGCGGTCCGTGAATCGATCGGCAAGGGCGCGCTCGTCTCGGCGATCTGCAACGTCGTCGGTTCGACGATCTCGCGTGAGGCCGGACGCGGCGTCTATCTGCACGCGGGCCCCGAGATCTCCGTCGCCTCGACCAAGGCGTTCACCTCCCAGGTCACCGTCCTGGCCATGATGGCGCTTAAGCTGGGGCGTACCCGCAGGCTCTCCCGCGAGGACGGGCTCGTGCTCTGTCGCGAGATCGCGGCGTTGCCGGAGAAGGTGCAGGAGGTCCTCGCCGAGAACGACAGAGTCGCCGCGGTGGCGGCGAAGTACGCCGAGGCGGACGATATGTTCTTCCTCGGGCGCGGAATCCTCTATCCGACCGCACTCGAAGGCGCGCTTAAGATGAAGGAGGTTTCGTACCTCCACGCCGAGGGCTATCAGGCGGCGGAACTCAAGCACGGTCCTATCGCGCTCCTGGACGGGAGGACTCCTGTCGTCGCGCTGCTGAACGATATCCCCGGCGTCGAGAAGACGATCGGCAACGTACAGGAGTGCAGGGCGCGTCAGGCTCCGGTAGTCGGTGTGGTGACCCGCGGCGATTCCGCCGCGTCCGCCCATTGCAACGACACGATTGTCGTCCCCCCGGTCTCGCCGGTGTGCGCGCCCGTGGTTTCCGCCGTCGCCCTGCAGCTGTTCGCCTATCATGTCGCGCGTATCCGTGGCTGCGAGATCGATCAGCCCCGGAATCTTGCCAAATCCGTTACCGTGGAGTGAAAAGTCATGAAGAGAGATGATTTGAAGAGGATCCTTATCATCGGCGCCGGTCCGATCGTGATCGGACAGGGCTGCGAGTTCGACTACTCCGGCGTTCAGGCCGTGAAAGCGCTTAAGAAGGAAGGTTACGAGGTCGTTCTCGTCAATTCCAATCCGGCGACGGTGATGACCGACCCCGATCGCGCCGACCGTACCTACATCGAGCCGCTGACCGTCGATTCGCTGCATGAGATCATCCGCAGGGAGCGTCCCGACGCGGTGTTGCCGACTTTGGGCGGACAGACCGCGCTCAATCTCGCGATGGAGCTCGACCGGACGGGAATCCTGCGTCGTTATCGCGTCGAGCTCATCGGCGCGCAGGCCGAGGCGATCGCCCGGGCGGAGGATCGTCAGCTCTTCAAGGCCGCGATGAGGGATCTCGGACTCGATATGCCGAAGTCCGGCAGCGCGCATACCCTCGAGGAGGCGAAGGCCGTCGCCGAGACGATCGGCACCTGGCCGCTCATCGTCCGTCCTGGATTCACTCTCGGAGGCACCGGCGGAGGTATCGCGCATGACGCGGACGAATTCACGCGTATCGTCACCGGCGGCCTCGAGGCGTCGCTCAACCGCGAGGTGCTGATCGAGGAGTCGCTGATCGGATGGAAGGAGTTCGAGATGGAGGTGATGGCGGACCGGGCCGGAAACGCGGTCATCGTCTGCTCCATCGAGAATATGGACCCGATGGGCGTGCATACCGGCGACTCGATCACCGTCGCGCCGATCCAGACGCTTACGGACCGCGAATACCAGGCGATGCGTGACGATTCGATCGCGGTCCTCCGTAAGATCGGCATCGCGACGGGCGGTTCTAACGTGCAGTGGGCGGTCGACCCTGAGACCGGCCGCCGTATCATCATCGAGATGAATCCGCGCGTCTCGCGCTCCTCGGCCCTGGCTTCGAAGGCGACGGGCTTCCCGATCGCCAAGATCGCCGCGCTCCTGGCGATCGGTTACACGCTTGATGAAATCACGAACGACATCACCGGTGAGACCCTGGCTTCGTTCGAGCCCGCGCTCGACTACGTCGTAGTCAAGATTCCGCGGTTCGCCTTCGAGAAGTTCCCGGGCGCCTCCACCGCGCTCGGCACGCAGATGAAAGCCGTCGGCGAGGTCATGTCGATCGGACGCACCTTCAAGCAGGCGTATCTCAAGGCGGTTCGTTCGCTGGAGGCTCCGCTCAGATATCATGATGAGTCGTCCTATGACCCCTGGTTCAGGCGCGAGCTCGCCGAACTCGAGGAGTTCAGGGCGTATCTCGGCACGTGCGGCGGGCTCTCGGGACTGGATGATGCGGTCCTCCGGCAGGCCAAGGTCTTCGGCTTCTCCGACAGGGAGATCGCCGCCGCGGTCGGCTGTTCGGAACCGGAAGTGCGCGCGAGACGCGTCGCGACCGGACTCCGTCCCTTCTTCGGCGAGGTCGACACCTGCGCCGGCGAGTTCAAGGCGAAGACGCCCTACTATTATTCGACCTATGGCTGGGCTGAAATTACTACCGAGACGAGTGCTTCTAGAATATCTAGCGTTTCTAGCGCAACTAGTTTTCCTGGCGGCATCGGCGCCTCTTCGCGGCGGATAATGGTGCTCGGCGGCGGTCCGAACCGTATCGGACAGGGCATTGAGTTCGACTGGTGCTGTTGTCACGCGGCCTTCGCGCTCAAAGAGCGCGGTTACGAGGTAGTGATGGTCAACTCCAATCCCGAGACGGTTTCGACGGACTACGACACCTCGGACCGCCTGTATTTCGAGCCGCTCACCTTCGAAGACGTGATGGAGATCTACGACCGCGAGAAGTGCGAGGGCGTGATCGTGCAGTACGGCGGACAGACTCCGCTCAATCTCGCGCAGCGGTTGAAGGCGGCGGGAGCGCGGATCGTCGGCACGTCTCCGGACGATATCGATCTCGCGGAAGACCGCGACTTCTTCAAGAAGCTCGTCGAGGAGGTCGGAGTCCGTCAGCCTGCGAGCGGCATCGCCCATTCCATTGAAGACGCGCATCGCATCGCCGCGGAGATCGGATATCCCGTGCTGGTGCGTCCGAGCTTCGTCCTCGGCGGCCGCGGTATGGCGATCGTCGCTACGGAATCGGAACTCGACCGGTACGTCGGCGAGGCGGTCGCGGCGTCGGAAGGAAAGCCCATTCTGATCGATAAGTTCCTCGAGCATGCGATCGAACTGGATGTCGACTGCGTTTCCGACGGCGAGACGACGGTCATCGGCGCGATCCTGGAGCATGTCGAGGCGGCGGGGTGTCATTCTGGCGATGCCGCGGCGATCACTCCCCCGCGGTCGCTCGCTCCCGAGACGGTCGCCGAGGTGCGCAGGACGGCGCACGAGTTCGCGAGGCGGCTGCATATCGTCGGGCTTATGAACATCCAGCTGGCCGTCACGACGGAAAACGGCGGTCAGACTGTCTGGATGATCGAAGTGAATCCGCGGGCGTCGCGGACGGTGCCGTTCGTGTCGAAGGCGATCGGCGTCCCGCTTGCGGATATCGCGGCACGGTGCATGGTGGGGGAGAAGCTTGCGGATATCGGTTTCGTGCGGGAGGTGACGCCGGCGTATACATCAGTCAAAGAGGCCGTGTTCCCGTTCGTGAAGTTCCCCGGGGCAGAGGTGGCGCTCACGCCGGAGATGAAGTCCACCGGTGAGGTGATGGCGATCGACGAGGAGCCGGAGCTCGCGTATTTCAAGAGCCAGGTCGCGGCGGGAAGTCCATTGCCGAAATCCGGAGAGGTCTTCGTGTCGCTTCGCGACGAGGACAAGGAAGCCGGCGTGGGGATCGTGCGTGAGCTCGTGCGGATGGGCTACGGCGTCTATGCGACGCGAGGCACCTCGACGCGGCTCTGGGAGGCGGGTATCGAGACGAAGGCAATCTTTCGGATCTCCAGGGGGCGGCCGAATGCGCTCGACCTGCTCCGCGCGGGGACGGTGAAATGGGTGGTCTGCACGACCGAGAACGGTAACGAGGCGACGGAGGACAACGCCCGCCTGAGGTCCGGAGCGGTTGCCGCCGGCGTGCCGCTCACGACGACGCTGGACGGATTCCGTGCGGCGGTTCGTGGACTCGCCGAAGAGGACTCTTTCGGCGGTACCGGCGTCCGTACGCTCCAGGAATACCACGCGATGCGGAAGTCGCGGTGATCCGGCAAAAGTGAAGGAGGGCGTTGGCGCGCATCAGGGACAGCGGGGAGTCTTGATCGACTTGGCTTTGCCGCTGGCCTTGATCTGCTTGAGAACGTCCTCAAGGGTGTAGTCGTTCAGAACGGCGCGAATACGTTTGTTGATGTCGGACCACATGCCGTAGACGGGACAGCTGGCCGTGCTCTTGCAGCCGCTCTTGGGCTTTTTCAGGCATGGCATGACGGCGAGGGGACCGCGCACGGTCTCGATGACGTCGAGGAGGTGCATGTCCTTCGGGTCGCGGGCCAGAGTGATGCCGCCGTTAGGTCCACGAGTGGCCTTGATGAATCCGGCACGCTTGAGGAGTACCGCGACGGTGGAGACGAAATGCGGCGAGATCTTCTGCGATTTCGCGATCTCGGCGAAGGTCCTCGGATGTTCGGCGTCTGAAAAGAGCCCGAGATCAAGCAGGATCCTCGTTGCGTATTTCGTGCGGGCGGAGGCTTTTTCTTTCATGTTGTGCATGGCGGCTGTCAATTTGTCGGTTATTATAGCATTATACGTCGGGTTTATGCAAACTTATAATTTCGGTGTTTGATGGCACCGTAGGCGGAAAAGATGTTATAATATTTTTCAACTGTGGCAGTGGAGTATTGTGTCCGGTTCGTCTTGCCGCGGTTCCGTGAAGGAAACAATCGGGCCGGCACGTCAAAACAAGGAGGATGTGATATGAAGAAGGCAGTGATAACGGGAATAGGGCTCGTGACGCCTTGCGGCAACGGCAAGGACGCGACCTGGGAGGCGGTGAAGGCCGGTAAGAGCGGCATCAAGCGCATCACCAAGTTCGACCCTTCGCGGTGTACCGCCCAGGTCGCTGGCGAAGTCCGTGATTTCGAAACCTATGCGGAAGCCGGCGGTCTCCTTGACCGCAAGTCCGCGCGTCATATGGGCCTTTTCACACGTTACGCAGTCGCCGCCGCGGTAGAGGCGTGGCGTGACGCCGGATATTCCGACGATGTCAAGCCGGATATGAAGCGCGTGGGCACGATCATCGGTGTCGGCATGGGCGGGATGGATGTGGCGGAATCCGGCTTCTCGGTGCTGTTCGACCGGGGTCCGGACCGTTTGCTCCCGACGATGATTCCGGCGATGATTCCCAACGAGGCGGCGGGAAACATCTCGATCCGTCTCGGGTCGAAGGGTCCGGCGCAGACCGTGGTCACCGCCTGCGCTAGTTCTACGGACGCGCTCGGCTATGCGCTCGACCTGATTCGTGCAGGTCGTGCAGACGTCGTGATTGCCGGAGGCGCCGAGGCCGTCATCCAGGAGTTCTGCGTCGGCGGATTCATGAAGATGCGTGCGCTTTGCACCGCGTTTAACGACAGTCCTGAACGCGCTTCGCGTCCGTTCTGTCTCGATCGTTCCGGATTTGTCATGGGAGAAGGCGCGGGCGTCCTGATCGTCGAGTCGGAGGAGCACGCCCGTAGCCGTGGCGCCAGGGTGTACTGCGAACTGGCCGGATACGGGGCGACGAGCGACGCCTATCATATCACCGCTCCGGATCCGTCCGCGGACGGTGCCGTTGACGCGATCACGACCGCTTTGGCCGACGCCGGGATCCCGACTGGCGAGGAAGTGGATTACGTTAACGCGCATGGCACGTCCACGAAGCTTAATGACGCCATGGAGACGAAGGCGTTCAAGAGAGTGTTCGGAGATCGCGCTGGAAAGGTCAAGATCTCGTCGACTAAATCGATGACCGGACATCTTCTCGGCGCGGCCGGTGCGGTCGAAGCGGCGTTCTGTGCACTTGCGATAGCCGAAGGGTTCGTTCCGCCGACCATCAATTACGAGACTCCTGATCCGGAGTGCGATCTCGACTATACGCCGAACACCGGCGTCTCGATGCCGATTCGCGCGGCGTTGTCGACGTCGCTCGGGTTCGGCGGACACAACGGCGCTTTGGTCTTCAGAAAGGTCTGACGGTCATGGCAGGATTCTTCTCCGTGGACGGAGGAAAGTGCCTCCGTTGCGGTGCCTGTGTAAGGGATTGCGCCTTCAAGGCCCTTGCTTCGGCGCCGGACGGAGCACCGCTCATGGCGTCTCCGGAAAAATGCATGCGCTGTCAGCACTGCCTGGCGATCTGTCCGACCGGTGCCGTCGTTTTGGGCGGTCGCACGGCCGCCGAGTGCGTGCCGGCCGACGGCGCGGAGCTTCCTTCCGAACCGGCGGTTCGCAACTGGCTGGCCCTGAGGCGCTCGGTAAGGAGCTTTCTCGACAAGGATGTCGATTCGGAGGTCGTCGATTCGATTCTGCATGCGCTTGGCGATACGCCGACCGGGTGCAATGCCGGATCGCTGACGGTCACATGTTTTCCGAACCGCAAGTCGATGGACGCGATGCGGGCCGACTTCCTGAAGTATGTCGCCCAGCCGAGGGCGAAGATGCTTCCCAGGTGGCTGGCGGTTCCGGCGTTGAGAATGCGTAAAGGCGGCTCCGACATGTTCTTCCGCGGCGCTACGGGGATGATCGTGGTTTCGTCCGATACCGGGAATCCGGCAGTGACCACCCCGCGCGAGGACGTTACCCTGGCGTGCGCCAATTTCGAGTTGCTCGCGAATGCCTGCGGCTTGGCCACGTGCTGGTGCGGATTCCTCGGGTTGGTCGATCGCGAGTTGCCCGGATTAGTCGAAAGACTGGTTGGGATTCCCGCCGGACGGCCTTTCGAGGCCATGTTGTTCGGGTTGCCGGCTGTGCGTTACCGCCGTGGAGTTGTCCGGGGCGACTCGCTCAACGTCGTGTACAGGTGAGGTGCCCGCCGGAAGCCCGCATTTCGGGATGAGGAACAAAATTACGAAAAGTGTCACATTGTAGTGGTGGAATATGGTACAATATAACAAACGAATGAGAGGTTGATATCATGAGCGAACAAGAGTGCACGGGTCTGTCGCTTCTTCCGCATCGCGATCCTTTTCTGTTTCTTGACAAGATCATCAGTCACGACGCCAAGTCGTCGGTCGGAGTCGTGACTTTCGGTCCCGATCGGGATTTCTTCAGGGGGCATTTCCCCGAGTATCCGGTCGTCCCCGGTGTGATCCTGCTGGAGTCGATGTGTCAGTCCGCGGCGGCCGGCGTGTTGATCGGGCAGCGCGAGGGGCAGTATGCGCGCACTTCGGACATTCTTTTGTTCGCCGGTGCCGATAACGTGAGATTCCGTCGTCCGGTGCGTCCCGGTGAGACGCTGGAGACGCACGCGACTGCCTTGCGCGTCGGACACGGCATCGGTCGGTTCCACGTGGAGGGTTTTGTTTCTGGCGAGCTTGCCGTTTCGGCGGATATATTATGCGTTGCACGGAAGGAGGATGCGATTTGAAGACTGTAAGGATAATCGGAACCGGGTCGTATCTGCCGTCGCGCGTCGTGACCAATGACGAGATCGCGCCGCGGATGGGGTCTTCGTCGGAGTGGATACTGTCTCACACCGGAATCGAGAGCCGGCATGTCGCCGGCACGGAAGAGAGCGCTTCGTCGCTCGCCGTCATGGCGTCCAGGGCCGCGCTTGAGAAAGCCGGGGTGTCACCGGAGGAAGTGGGTATGATCGTGTTGGCCACGACTACTTCGGATTACGGAAGCTATCCGTCGACTGCATGCATCGTCCAGGGCGCGCTCGGATGCGCCAACGCCTGGGCGTTTGACGTGTCGGCCGCGTGCTCGGGTTTCGTTTACGCTCTGGAGCTGGCGAAGTGCCATCTTCTCTGCCATCCGGAGCGTAAGGCGCTGGTGATCGGTACGGAGGTGCTGTCGCGTCAGCTCGACTGGTCTGATCGTACTTGTGCCATGTTGTTCGGCGACGGTGCTGGCGCGGCGGTGCTGGATGTCACGGATATCCCTGATTCGGACGGTTTTTCGGCCTCGGTGCTCGGATCTGACGGTTCTGGATTCAAGGCGATCGTGAGGGACGCCGGCTGCAGGCGCCCGTTGTGTGCTGATCCGGTCCGTGAGACCGTGGCCATGGCGGAGGTGCCGTATCTGAAGATGGACGGTCATGAGGTCTTCGCGTTCGCCGTTCGGAAACTCGACGAGGTCGTTCGGTCGCTTTGTTCGCAGGCCGAAATAACTCCGGAGTCGCTCGACAAGGTGTTCGCGCACCAGGCCAATCTCCGGATAATCGAGGCGGTCGCACGCAGGATGAAGCTACCGATGGATAAGTTCTACCTCAATCTGCGTTACGTCGGTAACACGTCGTCGGCGTCCGTTCCTCTGTGCCTCGACAAGGCGTTGCGCAATGGTGAGCTTCGCGACGGCATGCGTATCGCCATGGCGGGCTTCGGGTCGGGTCTTACCTGGGCTGGCATGCTGGCGCGGTGGCCGTTTCTGTAACGGCGTCTCGTAGGGGTAGACAGGGTCAGCTTATTGATACAGCTTCATTGATACAGCAGCCTTGGGTGTGAGAGTTGTCGCGGAGTGCCTGGCACCTCGCGACAGTTGTTTGTGATATAATTTCGGGGATGGCGCTAAGATTGATATTTCGTAAGTTGCGGAGTTGGCTCTGGAGGGTGCGCGGACGGCATCTGAAAGGTACGAATGCGGAGAACTGTCTTTCGTTTCAGACCACGGATGTCGCGAAGCTCCTCAAGGAGGAATGGGATCCTGAGAAGAACGGCGAGATAACGCCCGCGGATATCGCCCACGGGTCGGGACGAAAGGCGTGGTGGAAGTGCTCCGTATGCGGATACGAGTGGCAGGCCCGCGTTTACAGCCGCTATGCCGGCTGCGGTTGTCCGGAATGCGCCAAAAGCAAGGCCGCATGGACGCGGCGGAAGAAGAAAGACCGCTTCCAGCTGCAGCTTTTCAAAGACGGCGAATGATGCCGAATTGTCGCGGAGTGCCTGGTGCCTCGCGACAGATGTTTGTGATATAATGGCGGTATGAATGAGAAACTGAAGTTTCCGGTGGTGGCGCATCATCGCGTCATCGTGAATGCAGCGGAGAAGGATGCCGTGAAGATGCGGGAGCTGTTCGCGGATTTCGATCTAGTCGAGCCACTTGTAGAAGCGCGTGCGTCGAGCGGCGGAAAGTACGCGTCGTTCGCGGTGTCCGTTCGCTTTCATGGCGCCGCCGAGATGTCCCGCTTCGACGAGAAACTCGAGCTCGTTCCCGGGCTTAAGATGGTGTTGTAATCGCAGGCGCCGATGATCGTGCCGACGATTGATTCGAAATGGTCAGCGCTCATTGATACGGTAACGCTACCGCCGGGGGCGAGGACTGGCTTAGAATGCAGGCCGATCGTTAAGTTCGATGAAATCGACAGGATCTGGCGTGGCGACCGTCCGCACACGTGACCATTGGCGCGTCTGGTCTTTTGCCAGTCTGTCCACCTCATTCCGCACCTCTGGACCCTCCTAATGTATATATATACTTGAGTAGGGTTGTGAGATTTGGTATCATTATCAATATGGCAAAAACTAAGTTGAATCCGACGCTTTGGCGAACATGTCGCGTATTGATGAATGATGTCCGACTGCGGTTGCTTCACGCCGTCATCATCAATAATGACAAGCTGAACGTGTCCGCGATCGCCCGCCTTCTGGGCATCCCTCAGCCGGTGGCGACAAATGGATTGCGTGCGCTTCAGTCGCGAGGGCTGATCGGCGTGCGGCGAGAACGTTACAGCGTGTATTACAATCTGTCCGAGGATCGTAGTCTGCCGGAAGCTACACGGCTCAGGAACGCCTTTAGGGACTGTTTTGAAGCGTCGGAACTCGCGGATGACTGGACCGACGGGATGATGGTGATGCTCAAGGCCTTTACGCATTTCAACCGTCTGGCGATGATTCGGCAGTTGGCGAAGGGCGCGGCCACAAAGGAAGAGCTCGAACGGTCGGCTGGCGTCGTCGTCAAGACGGTAGAGCATCATTTGCGGATTCTGGTGCGGGCGGGACTGGTGGAATGGTGTTCGGATAACGGAGTGGTCGGCTACTATCGGCTGCTTCCGCAGGAGCATCCTGTCGCCCGCGAACTTCTGTTGCAGACGCTGGGCGGCGAACATGATTACGTCAATTTCGCAAAAGGGTCCGAGCGGGATCTTCGTCTGCTTCATGACAAGGTCGGAAACCGTGGTTTCGTCGAATTGAAACGCGTTCCGATTTACGACTGACACCCTCCTAATGTATATATATACTTGAGTAGGGTTGCGGAGGCATTTTATGCTTGATGGAGTGATTGCGTTTTTTGCCGATGGCGGATGGGTGGTGATTCCGGTCTGGTATCTGCTGCTGAGCCTTGTCACCTATTGCGCTTACGCGAGCGACAAGTCGTCTGCCGTTCGCGGAGAGTGGCGAATCAGTGAATCGAAGCTACATACTTTCGAGCTGATAGGAGGTTGGCCGGGCGCGGCGGTGGCGCAACGGGTTCTGCGGCACAAGAACCGGAAGGCGTCATATCAAGCGACATATCTCATGATGATAGCACTTAATCTGAGTGCGTTGGTGTATGTCGGCTATAGGTTGTCAATCGCTGAATATCCGATCGAGTGGCGACCATCACGCATTGCGGAACGGTTTGTTCCTAGTGTGCGTTCTCTTTGGCAGGCTGAAGAACCCGCTAATCGTTCGTCACCGTTTAAAAACAGCAGAAGGCCCAAGGGCCCGATATCGATTCGCATTTCTCGTTGACTGATAGGTTGCGTGGCATAATATAAGGGTCGGCGTGCACGGAGTGTTTCAGTTGCAGGCGCCGATGATCGCGCCGACGATGCAGCCGAGGATTCCGGCGCCGACCGCTACCGCGGCGGTACCGCCACAATGGTCGTGATGGACGACATGGACCGCGCGCGGAGGCGCATGACGCACGGGGGCCGGGTGGCGAGGCGCCTGGTGGTGCACGGGTGCTTTCATCGGATCCCGTCCGCCGTGCGGCGCCGCGAAGGTCGTTCCGCAGAAAGCCGCACAAGCGAGACCCTCGACCGGGATTTTCTTAATCGTCTTGTTCATATCACACCTCTTTATGTTTTCGTTGTCACGGCCAAGCCCTCCTCGGCCTTACGTGAGATTAGGGATGCCAGGAGGAGATTTCTGACAGAACCGCCGACATAAGGGTCAGAGCGCATTAATACAGCTTCATTGATACAGCAGCCTTGGGTGTGAGAGTTGTCGCGGAGCGTCTTGACTTTGCGTGAGGTGACTTGTAAAGAGGGTGGGTCAGCAAAAATTCTTTAACCCACCTGGGC
>CAMGEN010000040.1:0-15244 GCA_946055075.1 uncultured Verrucomicrobiota bacterium
TCAGTGAATCACCAGCAAGAAAACGGCTCTTGCGCCTGAAAAGCGTCTTCAGATGACATAGGGTTTTATTGGGCTTTTTTGAAAACTGGGATAAATTACCCCAGAAAAAGTGGGATAAGGGTGTCACATTTACGGTCGCACTGGAACGAAATCGATCCGACGCTCACGGAAATCGACCCGAGCGACATGTACCCGCAACCTGTCTCCAATACGCCAACTGCCACCGCCGGGCGCGGACAGCGAATGATCATATTCATTGTATCTTACGTAGCGACGGGACAACAACGAAACATGAACAAGTCCGGAAACCGCCAACTCCGGAATCTCCACAAACGCACCGAACGGCATACACTTCGTAATCACCGCATCGTAATCGATGATCTGACGCGTATTCAACTGCTCTTCAAGCAACCGGTACTTCTTGATCTCGAGAAGCCCCCTCTCAGCTTCTGCCGCGATCTGCT
This sequence comes from uncultured Verrucomicrobiota bacterium, assembly GCA_946055075.1. GTDB lineage: Bacteria > Verrucomicrobiota > Kiritimatiellia > RFP12 > UBA1067 > UBA1067. Next base: position 465 of record CAMGEN010000040.1, read on the forward strand.
CGCGCTCGCTGGTGTGCTCCGCCCATGTCTGCAACAGCCGCGGAGGAACCCGCGAACGCATTCCTCGTTCACCATTCTGCTTCCCGCGTTCCACGAGATACGCCGCGAGTTGACGGTGAAGCGTCAGATCGGGATAACGGCGGATCGGCGAGGTGAAATGAGCGTAGTAGCGTTTAGCGAGGCCGAAGTGCCCGATCGCCGTAGAATCGTAGACCGCCTTCTTCATAGACCGCAGAACCATCACCGAGATCGTCGGATAAAGCGGATTCGACTTGATCGTCTGCAGAAATTGCGCGAAGACCTTGGGATTGCCGATGTTGCCAACCTTTACACCAAGCCCCCGAAGCTCCTCGCGGAGCATCTGGATCTTCTCCTCCTCCGGCGGCTCGTGAAGACGCGCAAGGATCTTCACCCCGTTGGTCCAAAGCTCTTTCGCCACCGCCTCGTTCGCTGCGACCATGCACTCCTCAATCATCTGATGCGATTCGTCGTAGGGGCGCGTGACGAGTCCCGCCAGCTCCTTGTTCTCGTCCAGAATCACCTCGGCCTCGGGAATCTCGATGTCAAGCGCGCCGTTATCGAAGCGGATCTTCCGGAGTTGCTGCGCGAGCTTGGAAATGTCACGAATCAACTTGGCCTTCCTATCCTTGCCCTTGCCGCCAATGATCGCCATCACTTGCTCGTAAGTATAGCGCGCCTGGGAGCGAATGACCGACTTCGCGAACGAACGGGAGATCATCTCTCCCTTCCGGTCGAAGGTCATGAAAACGGAGAACGCGTACCGGTCCTCGTTGGGGACGAGAGAGCAGAGTCCGTTACACAACACCTCCGGCAACATCGGCACGACCTTATCGCACAAATAGACGCTCGTAGAGCGCTTATACGCCTCGCGATCGATGGCCGAACCAGGACGCACGTAATAAGAGACATCCGCGATATGCACCCCTAGGATACGATTGCCATGGCGGTCGGTCTCGAGCGAAAGCGCGTCATCATAATCACGCGCCGACTGCGGATCACAGGTAAAGATAAACTTCTTACGAAGATCGAGACGAGCAAATGTTTCAGACTGCAGGTTACAGGCTGCAGGAGCACATCCGAAGGATTTAGCCTCTTCAAGGACTTCGCGGGGGAAGGACTGCGGAAGCTTATAAAACTTCATCACCGCCGCGGTGTCTTCTGCCGCGGTCTTGCCCGGTGGCGGAAAGCGTGGCTGCAAGGCGGTGTCAATTATCGCCTGTTTCCGTGGATGTCTATCGCCGAACTGTCTAGACTTTCTCTTCATGTGCTGAATATTTTATCACACGGATGCAGGAATAGCAAAGGCGAAGCGGGTTACGAGAGCCCATATGGCGGCAACGCAAGATCTGCGTGCGCCAATTATCCTACGACAAGCTCCTCGTTAGGATAACGGAGATGGTGAACCATCTCCCGATCGCCGATAAGCATAACGACGGAGAGCGCACCGAGACGTCCCAAAAACATGGCAATCATGATCACGATGCGTCCGTAAGCTGAAAGCTGACTCGTCGTATCGCCGCAGGAGAGTCCGGTAGTAGTGATCGCAGACACCGCCTCGAAGAATAGATGGCTGGTTCGGAGCGTGTGGTGGGCGGTATTTCCGGACGCGATACCGGTCGTGAAAAACGCGGCGTTGTCAGACTCGGTATACAGGAGGCATCCCATCGTGATGACGATGAGCGCGACCACCGCCATGAAGATGATGATCGACTCGCGCACGGTATCGTAACTGATCACGCGCTTGGAGATCACGGTCTCGTTCTCGCCGCGGCAGATCGCGCGGAGCGTGTAGATGAGCACCGCAAGCGTAGTGACCTTGATGCCGGCCGCGGCCGAACCGGGCGCTCCGCCGATGAACATCAGCACCTCGTAGAAGAGCCGAGTGAGCGGAGAGAGATCTTCGGTCGGGATCACGCAGAAGCCGCAGGTGCGGGGAGTGACGGACTGATAAAAGCAGATGTAGAGCTTCTGCCAGAAAGGATATTCCTTAAGCGTACCGTTCCATTCGAGGAACAGGAAGACCACGAAGGCGAGCACCAGCAGATACAGCGAGAAGCGCAGCACCACGCGGGTATGCAGTGAAAGACGTCCCTTGCCGCCGGACCGACGCCGCAGGAACCAGAAGGTACAGAGGTTATAGATGACGAGGAAGCCGATGCCGCCGAGAATCGTCAGTGTCGCCTCGACGAACAGCACATAAGGGTCGTTCGCAAACGAGGCGAGCGAACCGGGGAGGATACCGAAGCCGGCGTTACAGAAGCCCATGACCGAATAGAAGAAGCTCAGGTACCAGTCATGGAAGCGATGATAGAGCGCAACGGTGCCGAGTCCCTCGATGAACAGCATCGAGCCGATGACCCAGCTGACGAGTCCGGTGAGTCCGTGGATCTGCTCGACCCCATACGCGTTCATCAGCGAAAACTCTTTCGCCAGCGAGAGCCGCCGTCCGATCGCGAGCATCAGGAACGTACCGAACGCGATCAAGCCGAGGCATCCGATCTCGACAAGACAAATCAGAATGATCTGTCCAGCAAGCGTATATTCGGCGGCGATGTCGACGACCGAGAGTCCGGTGACACAAACGGCAGACGTCGCGGTGAAAAGCGCGGCGGAATAGTCGCCCCAAACACCGGCGGTACGCGACCAGGGAGCACTCAGAAGGACGGCTCCGACAAGGATCAGCGCGATAAAACCGAAAGCGAAGGAAGAACGTTTCTTCATCAGTGAACGGTGCCCTTCTCCTTGAGCCACACGACCCAGATCGAAAGCTCATAGAGGAAGACCATCGGAATAGCCATGATGACCTGACTCATCGGATCTGGCGGCGTCAGGAACATCGCGAGAACGAAACAGATGACGATTGCGACACGGCGCTTCTCGCGGAGGCCCTGCGAAGTAAGAACGCCGAAGAAGCCGAGGACGGTGATGATCAGCGGCAACTGAAAGACGAGACCGAACGCGATAATCGTCTTAAGCACAATCGAAATGTAACCTTCAACCCGGATCGTGGTGACGGGGAGACCAGTCCAGTTATTGATCGCCTGAAACGTCGAGACGACGAGCGGCAGCGTCTGCGCATAGGCGAGGAAGGCTCCGCCGAGGAAAAGCAACGTGCCGAGCACCAGCACCGTCATCATGACGAACTTCTCTCGGCGGGTGAGCGCAGGGAAAACAAACCGGAGGAGCGCATAGACGAGGAACGGAAATGCAAGCGCGGTGCCGCCCCAGATACCAATCGCCAGAATGATCGAAAAACCCGAGGTGAGATCGAGCCCCTGGATCATGTCCTTGTACTGTTCGGCGGGATCGACCAGCCACTGACGGATCCACGGAGTGCAACATCCGGCGACGATCGCGCAGATCGTCCAACTCACCGCGCCATAGATGAACATGTCGCGGAGCGCCAGCAGATGCTCCATCAGCGGCTTCGGCGGATCGTTGCGTTCATCGGGATTATTTATCAGCGCCATAACATTCAGGCCTAGATTTCAGGTCGAGCTCCACAGTTGATTTCGAGATCCTTAACATTCCTTAAAGACCAGGACCTATCGCCTACGACCTTTCTTCAGGAATCTCGACACTCTTCTGCACTTCGTTCGCAACTCCTTCGGCGGCTCGAGTGAACTCAGTATCCATGTCGAGCAGCTGACGCTTGAAATTTTCAGCGGCACGACGGAACTTAGCATAATACTGACCGAGTTTACGGGCGGTTTCCGGCAGGCGCTTCGGACCAACCACGATAAGAACGACGGCGAGCAGTACAAACCACTCGCCGAAGCCCACGCTGTCGAATATGAATGCCAGCGTCATCAAAAGCAATTACTTCTTGAAGATAGCAAACTCGGCACGACGATTCTTCGCCCAAGCGGACTCGTCGTGACCATCAACGGCGGGCTTCTCCTCGCCATAGCTGCGAGTCTGAATGCGATCGGCCGCAATCTCGCTCTGAACGAGATAATTACGAACGATGATTGCGCGGTTCTCGCCGAGCGAGAGGTTGTACTCCGCCGAGCCACGCTCGTCGCAGTTGCCTTCGATCACTACGACGCGATCGGAATTATCCTTGAGGTGCTTCGCGACGGCGTCGACCTTGGAGAGCTCTTCCTGCGGAACGACGGTCGAATCGAACCCGAAGAAGACCGGCTCGAAAGAGACGTCGGTGCACTTCGTGTACATATCCTCGAAACGCTGCCCTCCAGCGACCGCGGAGATATCATCGCCCGACTCCTGGTCTTCGGCACCAGTGATGTCGGAGATATTACCAGACTCACCACCATTAGCGCCATTAGCACCAGCACCATTGACATCATCATACTTGCAGCCACCGGCAACGAAAGTGAGCGTAATCGCAGCAACCGCCATAATCGTGGAGAACTTCATTTTTACTTGTTCCTTTTTTGAAATTTCAAACTTTAAAGCTGTTGTTAATATTATACCGAAATTTGATACCCAAAATCAAGGGGTAAGATTACAGTGCCGAACCAGGGAAATAAGTGCCGCAATTCTTCCCAGAGAAGATCGCCGTAAGCGACGACTTACGTCCGTTGGCAATATAGGTGTCGATTCCGGCGGTCACCGCGGCCTTGACAGCCTTGAGCTTGGAATCCATGCCGCCTTTAGACAGGTTGCCCTTCTCGCCCGGATGTACCAGCCGCGCGATGTTGCGGAAGTTCAGCACCTCGGGGATGCGCTTGCCGTCCGGATCGAGCAACCCGTCCACCGTGGTAAGCAGCACCAGCGTATCGGCCTTCGAGAGTTTGGCGATGAGGAAGGAAAGCCAGTCGTTGTCTCCGAAGGTCTGCCCCTTGAGTTCCTCATCCGCGACGACGTCATTCTCGTTAATGATCGGAACAATGCCCTGCTTGACGAGATGATCGATCGCCTTCTTCACGTTCTGAGCGCGGCGGTGGTCCTCGAAATCGTAATGCGTGAGAAGAAGCTGACCGATCTTCACGGCATGCGCCGCAAAGAGCTTCTCGTACTCATAGATGAACCTGGCCTGCCCGACCGCAGCACACATCTGAACATCATTGACATCCGTCGGACGAGCCTTGAGTCCGAGCGATTCGACACCGGCCGCGACAGCTCCGGATGAGACGAAGATCACCTCGTTCCCGGCCTTGCGGAGATCACAAAGCTGGGAGACGAGGCGCGCGAGCGCTGCGTGATCGGGACGCCCCGATTTCGCGGCGATCGCATGAGTACCGACTTTTACAACGATTCTCATTTTCAATTACGGAACGGGGAAGTTCGCGACGAGAGCGGCGGCTTCGCGTTTGACGCGTGCCTGCACGGTCTCGTTGGTGATATCGTCAAGGACGTCCGCGATCCAGGTGCCGATCTTGATCATCTCGGACTCCTTCATACCGCGGGTCGTCGCCGAGGCGGCGCCGATACGGATGCCGGACGTCTTGAACGGAGATTCAGTATCGAACGGGATCGTGTTCTTGTTGACGATGATACCGGCGGCGTCGAGTGCGGCAGCGGCATCCTTACCGGTGATGCCCTTCGACTTCTTGACGTCGACGAGGAAGAGATGGTTATCCGTACCGCCGGAAACGATCCGATAGCCGCGGTCTTGAATGGTCTTGCACATCACGGCCGTGTTCCTGACGACCTGTTGCGCATACCCCTTCTTCTCTTCGCTCATCCACTCGCGGAACATAACCGCCTTGGCGGCGATGATGTTCTCGAGGGGCCCGCCCTGCATGCCGGGGAACACGGCACTGTCAAGCGCCTTGGCCCACTTCTCCTTGCAGAGCACCATGCCGCCGCGGGGTCCGCCGAGGGTCTTGTGGGTAGTGGTGGTAACAAAGTCGGCATAAGGGACCGGTGACGGATGCGCGCCGCCGGCGACGAGTCCGGCAATATGCGCCATGTCGACCATCATGATGCAGCCGACCTTGTCGCAGATTTCGCGGATACGCTTGAAATCGATGATGCGCGGATATGCGGAGGCACCAGTCAGCAGGATCTTCGGCTTCACTTCCATCGCCTGCTTCTCCATCGCGTCATAGTCGAGCATCTCGGTCTTGGGGTCGACCGTGTACGGGACGATGTTATAGATCTTGCCCGAGAAGTTCACGGGCGAGCCGTGCGAGAGGTGCCCGCCCTGGTCGAGCGAAAGCGACATGATGGTGTCACCGGGCTTGATCGTCGCAAAGTAGACGGCCATGTTCGCCGCGCTGCCGCAGTGCGGCTGGACGTTCGCGTGTTCCGCCCCGAAGAGCTTGCACGCACGGGTGCGGGCGAGCTCCTCCGCCGCGTCGACGGGAAGGCAGCCCGAATACCAGCGCTTGCCTGGATATCCTTCCGCGTACTTATTCATCAAGACCGAACCGGCGGCCTCACGGCACGCTCGGGACGAAGTATTCTCGGACGCGATCAGGTTGATCTCGGCGTCTTCCTGTTTCGTCTGCGCGAAGATCGTAGCATAGACCTCGGGATCATCGCGAAGAAGTCCCGAAGCATCCGAAAGACGCTGCGCGCGTTCGAGTTTCCAACGACGGCGAGCATGACGTTCAGACTCGTCCACGGGCGTGGCGATGAAGGCCTTAACAATCTCCACCGCGTAATCGGCGGAGACGTTGTCGGCGCCGAGGCAGAGCACGTTCGCACCATTGTGCTGACGCGTGATCGTGGCGGACTCGGTAGTGGCGCAGATGGCTGCGCGGACGTTCTGGAAGCGGTTGGCGCACATTGACATGCCGATTCCCGAGCGGCAAATCAGGATGCCGAAGTCGACGTCACCGGACGCGACATCAATGGCAACCGGCACGGCGTAATCTGGATAGTCGCAGCTGTTCTTGTCCTTGGGCCCCTTGTCAATCATCGTGACGGTGCCCTCAAGAGCCTTGACGATAGCCGCCTTGAGCTCCACTCCGCCGTGATCGGATGCGATTGCGATTTTCATAATTTGTCTATGTTGTTAATATAATTTGTCGTAAATTTAAACAATCAAACACTGAAAGCCGTCAGCAGTTAGCCGTCGGTCTCTCGACCTCAACCTTCGACCTCCGCCTCACTTGGCCTCGGTCGCCTTGATGCGGTCCCAGGCCTTATTATAAAGATCCATTGCGGCATCATCCAGGCTCTTGATAACCTGACCCCGATTCAATAGCTCGGCATCAAGGATAATGAGCTTGCGATAATCCTCATCGAGCTTGTCGATTCCGGGCTTGACCGGATTTGGTCCGCAGATGTAATCCATGTTCTCCGCGGCGACATCACCGTCGTAGATGTAGTCGATGAACTTGTAGGCGAGATCACGCTGGGCCGCGCCCTTGGCGATGACGAACTCGTCGAAAGCGACCGAGAACCCCTCCTTGGGGAGCGCGAAGCCGATGTCGTCACGGGCGGGCGCACCGGTCTCATCGTCCCCGACGATCACCTGGGTGGTGTCGGAGGAATAGCCGTGTCCGAGCCAGGTCGACCCGTCTGGCACCTCGGTCTTGTAGCTTTCCCCGTCGAACTTGCGGATGTTAGCGCGCCAGGCGAGGACGGTCTTGACCGCGGTGTCGATCTCGGCGGGATCAGTCGAATTGAGCGAGTAACCGTTGGCCATGAGCCCGGCACCGATGACCTCGCGAATGTCGTCGAGCAGCGTGATGCGGCCCTTCATCGCGGGATTCGCGAGAATGGACCAGCTGGCAACGTCCGCACCCGCTGGGACCTTGTCCTTGGCGTAGGCGAAGCCAGTGTAGGTAACGCAGTACGGAACGTTGTAGGTGAACTCAGGATCGAGGATCTGTCCCTTGAAAAGCGGGTCGAAGTTCTTCTTGACGTTCGGGCACTTCGAATGGTCGATCTTCTCGATCATGTCCTCCTTGGCCATCATCGCAACCTGATAAGACGAAGGTGTGATGAGGTCGTAGCCAGTACCGCCGGCTTTGAGCTTCGCGTACATCGCCTCGTTCGAGTCGAATGTATCAACGACGATCTTGCAGCCATTCGCCTTTTCAAAGCTCTCGAGGACATTGGGCGAGATATAGTCGCACCAGGTATAGATGTGCAGTTCGGGCGGCTTGGAGCAGCCGAGGAACGCCATAGCGGTTAACAGTGTGAGGGTGAGCGGGTTTAGTTTTAACGAGTTCATTTTTTTCCTTTGCTTGTCTTGTTTTGGGTTTTACCCGTGAGCAGCTTGGAGATTCCAACCAGCACACAGGTGAAAATCAGCATCAACGTCGACAGCGCGAACACCGCGGGAAGATTCCGCGAATGCTTGGTCATCGACGAGACGAAGGTTGGGAACGTGTTGGTTCCCGCACCGTTAACGAAAGACGTGATAACCACATCGTCGATCGAAAGTGTGAAAGCAAGGAGCCCGCCGGCGACGATGCCGGGCAAAAGAATCGGAAACTCCACGTGGAAGAACGCGTACCAGGGTCCGGCACCGAGATCGAACGCCGCCTCGGTAATACGGTCATCGAAATCCTGTAGACGCGCGAGCACGGTCATGACCACATAGGACACGCAGAACGTCACATGGGCGATCAGGATCGTCCAGAACCCGCAATCGATGCTCATTGCGACGAACAGCATCAGCAGCGAAATGCCGATCAGGATGTCGGGCATGATCAGCGGAGTATAGACAAGCGCGTAATGAAGCGACTGCAGCCGATCCTTCCAACGGTGCAGCGCGAGCGCGGCGGTCGTGCCGAGAACGCACGAGATCACAGTGGCGAGACCGGCGATGGTCAAAGACAGCCAGAAGCTCTGCAACAGCGCCTTAACTGCGTAGTGACTGGTGAAGATCTGCTCGTACCATTTGGTCGTAAAGCCGATGAACTCGCCCTTCGCGTCGAAAAACGACATCGAGATTCCGTTAGGGATGAAGCCGTAGACGACGACCAGGATGATCGGCACGTAAAGGAACGCCAACACGAACCCAAGGACCGCGACAGAAAAAAACGAACGCTTCAATGGCCCCTCCCGCTGACGATCAACCGATTGGTCTGCTCCTCAAGGCGCTTAGCGTTCCTGAGATCTTGACGTTTCTTCCACCACATGGCCACCCCGATCGGAACCAGCACCGAAACCGCCATCAACGTCGCGAGGGCGGACGCATGTGGGATGTTACGCATCTGGATCGCGCGCATGAAGATCTTGTTACCGATCAGCACGCAGTCCGTCCCGCCAAGCATCTGCGGAATGACATAGGAACCGATAGCCGGAATGAAGACCATCAACACCGCCGAGATAAGCCCCTGCTTGATACCAGGGATGAAGATTTTACGAAACGCATAGAAGTTCTTCGCGCCAAGATCGCGCGCAGCCTCGAGGAGCGAGAAGTCAAACTTCTCCGCGGCCGTATAGATCGGCATGATCGCGAACGGAATGAAGGAATAAACCGACACAAGGATCACCGCGGCTTCGGAATCAAGAATCGTCGAGGTCGCGGGATCAATAGCCCCCCCGTTGGCAAGACCGAGCTGGACGAGGAAACCCTTCAGAAAGCCGGGCAACCAGTCAAACAGCCAGCCGCGGACCCGCAGAAACACGAAGTAGCAGCTCTGCAACCATCCGTCAGGATGCAGCATCGTCTTCCACGCGAACACCCGAACCACGAAACTCGTCCAGAACGGCAGCATGATCGCCCCCGCGATGATGTTCTTCCACTTCGAATTCATCCGCGCGATAGCATAGGCACAGGGAAGCGCAAGGACGATGGACCAGAGCGTCACCAAGAAGGAAATCCGAAGTGTATTCCAGACGATCGCGGGATAATCGGGATCAACGAGCTCACGCCAGGTATCCATCCCCCACTCGCCGACACCGCCGTTCGCGGTGTGCCCGTGGAACGTGAACGCCAAAACGATCACCGCCGGAACCGCAAAGAAAAGCGCCAGCCACGCGAAACTCGGAACGGTCACGACCCATTCCGTCTTCTTCGATCTTAGGGGATTCTGCGTTGCGGACTTCATTTTTCGCTACAGGCCTCGACCATGTACCCATCATCAGGATGCCACCAGACGAACACCTCGTCGTTCCAGGTGATCGGCTCCTGATCAAGCAAAAACCGCGAATGCGGCTTCAGCGTCTGAATCCGCACGCCGGACGACTCGATCCAGTACTTCGTATAGACGCCCTGATAGACGATATCCTTGATCGTCGAGGGAAAGACATTGATTCCTGCGCCCTTCTCGGGCGGCGGCGGCGTAAGGGTAACGCGAATCTTCTCAGGACGCACCGAGAGATCAACGCACTGGCCCACGGATAGCTTCTTGTCATTAAACGCCTGGATCTGGGGAAAGCCAGCACACTGGATACAGCAGTAATCGCCATCAACCGAGACGATCTCACCAGAAAAGAAGTTGGTGTCGCCGATGAATGAAGCGACAAATCGCGAAGCCGGGGCCTCGTAGATCTTCGCGGGACCGTCAAGTTGCTCGACCCGCCCCTTGTTGATGACGGCGATACGATCGGAAAGCGACATCGCCTCGCCCTGGTCGTGAGTGACGTAGAGGAACGTAATGCCGACCTGATCGTGGATCGTGTCGAGCTCAAGGAGCATATGCTGGCGGAGCTTCAGGTCGAGTGCCGCGAGCGGCTCGTCAAGCAGCAGCACCTGGGGACGGTCAACAAGAGCGCGGGCAATTGCGACACGCTGCTTCTGACCGCCCGAAAGCTGATTGGGATACTTCCAGGCCTGATCGGAAAGCTGGATCATCTCGAGAATCTTGTCGACGGACTCCTCAATCTCCTCCGGATCCTTCTTCGCAAGCTTGAGCGAGAACGCGATATTATCCCAAACCGTCATCGTCGGAAATAGCGCGTAATTCTGGAAAACGGTATGGACACGACGCTGATTCGGCGGCAGATCGGTGATATCCTTCCCCTCGAGATAGATGCGCCCGGAATCGGGACGCTCAAAGCCGCCGAGCATACGCAGCAGCGTGGTCTTGCCGCAGCCGGAAGGACCTAGCAGCGAGAAGAACTCGCCACGGGAAACGGTAAGCGAAACGTCGTTTACCGCCGTCAGGGCACCGAATCTCTTTGTAACGTGGTCAAAGACCAGGAAGTCGTCTTTCAACTCGCTTTCTCTCCTTGAAGTTTACAGTGGGGTATAATACTAAAAAACACCCCCCCGCGCAATACGGAAAATGCACATGCTACGGGGCCCGTTACACATGGGAAAACATGGGGATCAGAACCCAGGCAGATTGAGCTGTCCGGAGACGCAGACCTTGCGACCCTTGGAGAGCGTGCGATCGGAGGTGTCGTAGACGACGAACTTGATGCCGTCGAAACGTTTCGAAAGCTCCTTCTGGATATACGCGGACACGGACTTCACATTCCCCTTGTCGTCATCCGAGAAACCGATGGACACCGGACGTCCCATCGTGCCGTTGCGACGGAGCATATGGAAGATGTGCTCGACGAAATCCCGGATCGCGAACTCCTTGGCGAGCTCGGGACGGGAGGCGTTGGTAGCGGTCGCGAGCTTCTCCTGGTAGATCGGGTCTTTCACCATCCGGTCCTTGAACCCCTGATAGGTGACGGCCGAATAACGGCACATCGAAAGATAGTAGTCGAGCTCCTCCTGGTCCGTTCCGAACTCGCCGTCGCCGACGCCGTCGATGTAACGGCGGTAGCCGCGGAGATTGGACATCATCTCCTCGCGTTCCTCTTCGGTGAGCGCGTACTTGATGAAGAGCCGCACCGCCTTCTCGATCGTCTCGGGAGAATGCCCGCGGGCGGTGACGATCGCGAAGATGCGCCCCTCGCGAAGCGTCTTCTTCAGCGCGTTGTAGCTCGGACCCGGCTTCTCGCCGCGCTGCACACGCTCTAGGGCGTCGAGCGTGTCCTCGATGAAGTTGTTCGTGTCGGGATGATCCTCGAAGTTGGAGAACGCCTCGGCCCAGCCGCCCCTGGACGGGGCCCGGTAATGCTCGGTATCGGTCCGTATCATCGCGAAGGTCGAGGTCGAGACCTCCACCAGCCTCCACTTGCCGTCCTCCTCCAGATGCTCCATCTTGATCTTGGTGGGCATATGAAGGATGTTGTCGTCCCAGTCGAAGATGTAATACTTGAAGTCGCGGAACTCGACTTCCTCGTTCACATATGGAATCGGCTTCTTCACTGCTCGTCATTGTCCAGGTTTTTCAGATATCCTTCCGCGAACCGGAACGCCTCCTCTTCACGGACGGACAGCTTCGACCTATCGCCGCCGCATTTCGCGTTCGCCAGCTCGACAGCGCGTCGGAATGCGCGCTTCGCCGCGGCGACATCGCCCTTACCGCCGTCGTATAACGCACGCCCTTCGGTGAACGCGATCTCGACGGAATCCGGATTCTTCGCCTTCGCCTCGGCAATGACCTTCGCGGCCAGCGCCTTGTCCTTCATCACGTGCGAGGCGGTATACCAAGCGACGGACCACGCCTCGGCGTTATGGGGATCCGACTTCACCGCCGCCCAGAGCCACGGGAGCATCTCCACCGCATGCGCAGAATCCAGATGCCGCTCTACCTCCGGAGCGCGAATGTGCAGATTGATCCACGCCCAGAGGTCAAGGAAACCGTTCGGTCGTTCGACCATCTTACTATCCGATTCGGCGGCATGCTCATGATCACGGTTACAGTCCCCGTCGTGATCGTGATCGAGCGTGCACTCCATGTCGATGCCGCCGTGGAAATAGCTGTCGGCCTTCCGGACCATCGCGAGTCCGATCGTCTCGCGCGCGCCGCCGAACGCGACCGCCAGCGCATCATCTCCGCGGACGAGCTGGGGAAGACGCTCGGGCGAACGTCCGCTCCGTCCCAGCGCAAAGACCTGGAACGCCCCTACTGCGACAAACGCAAGGAGAACTATCCATCCGCCATGCGTAAGCGCCCCGCGCGCCCTGTCAAGCCAACCGCTCAAAGCCGTTTCCTCCTGAGGACCAGCCCCGCGGCAAAGAGCGATACGGCGATGTAGCCAACCGCATAGACCAGCACCGCGGCCAACACACCCCCGTCCACCGCGCCCCATCCGTGGATGAGTCGCTGACGCATGTCAAAGAATTCCGTGTGAGGAGCGAAGACATACAAGGCGCGCACCAGGCTCCTGAGCACACCGGAAACGCTGTCGGCGTAGACAGGAAGCTGGCGTCCGAAGAAGAACATCCCAACAAGGACGACCGACGAGAGCGTGAGGTTCGCGCTCGCCGTCATCAGGAGCGACCCGAGAAGCGAGACCGCGACCGCGAGCGCGACGAACGCGAAGTGGAGGACGATCGCCTGCGGAAGTTCCGCGGCGAAACCGCCGCCGCGCATGAGGACGCTCCCGACGAAGAGAACGTAGAAGAACGCGAGCGCGGACCACGAAGCGCAGACCGCGCCGAGGTACTTGCCGACGAGGAGCCGTCCGCGCGAGATCGGCTTCGCCAGGAGCGGATAGATCGTGCGCGAATCGAACTCCGGCGGAAAGAGTCGCTGTCCCGCGCCGAGCGCGATGAAGAGCGAGAAGCCCCAGAGGAGCAGCAACGCCATCTCGTCAAGATAACGCGAAGCGCCTTCCGCACCGAACGGCGACGCCATCGACAACGGCACCATCAGCGCGAGGCCGAGGACAAGGAGTCCGAAGATGTCGTTCCGCCGCCACAGCTCCAGGAACGAGAGCCGGACAAGCGCACCCATTTGTCTAAAGAAAACTTTCATATCCACTGCACCACTACCGCTTCCCACTACCACCGGTCCATACTCGACCTATTCTTCCAGCTTCTTCAGGAAGAGCCGCTCCAGATTGCTTTCGCCATCGCCTGCAAGCTCCGCCACCGGACCTTGATAGACGCACTTCCCCTTCTTCATGATCGCGACCTTGTCGCAGAGGAGTTCGGTCTCGCCGAGCTCGTGAGAGGAGAAGAAGATCGACTTGCCCTGATTGCGGAGCGATCGCATCAGTTCGCGGAAGTGGATGCGAGCGAGCGGGTCGAGTCCGGTGAACGGTTCGTCCAGCACCAGGAGATCCGGATCGTTCAACAGCGCCTGCGCGATACCGGCGCGCTGGAGCATGCCTTTGGAATAGGTCTTGAGGGGACGCTTCGCGGCGTCTTTGAGATCGACCGCCTCGAGAAGTTCTTCCGTACGCGCCTTGACCCTCTTCGAATCCATCCCGCAGATGCCGCCGTAGAAAGCGAGCAGCTCACGGGCATTGAGATAAGGGTAATAATACGCGATCTCGGGCATATAGCCGATCTTCGCGCGCACCGCGGGATCGGACGGATCGCCATCGCCGAAGAGCACGACTTGACCAGCAGACGGCTTGAGGAGTCCGATCAACATCTTGATGGTCGTGGTTTTCCCTGCGCCGTTCGTACCAAGGAAGCCCATGATTTCACCCTTGCCGAGCGACAAGGTGAGTCCGTTCACCGCATTAACTCCGGCAAACGTCCTAGAGACGTCCTTCAATTCAACTACATTCATCAGTAGATAATTATATCACAAATCGCGAGATCACAATCACGGTGCTTTGCCCTGGAGTTTCACGATTTTTCACCACCGCACGCCAAACGACACCGCCAAGCGACCGAAAATATCGACGCGGAACAAGTTTGACAACATTGCCACGCCCATGCGCCCCACCAAATCGAGTTCCCGAAACGATTCATAGGCGATTATGTCTATCGCATAGTCGCGGTTTGGCGGAATATCGTCTCGGTCACGGCCTTCGGCTGTCTCGCTTCGCTCGGCTGTTCGCGAACTCCTGATCCTTCGCGCACCCCTGCTAGGGCATCGCTTCGCGACTCGCTGCGCTCGGGGGATACCATGATGATCGATCAC
>CAMGEN010000041.1:0-14348 GCA_946055075.1 uncultured Verrucomicrobiota bacterium
TCGATGACCGTCTTGCCGAGGCTCTTCATATCGAAGTAGAGCGCCTTCATCTTGATGAGGTCGATGACACCCTCGAACGACTCGGAAGCGCCGATCGGAATGACGACCGGAACGGGATTCGCGCCGAGCTGGTTCTTCATCTGCTCCATAACGGAGTAGAAATTCGCGCCGACGCGGTCCATCTTATTGACGAACGCGATCTTCGGAACCTTGTACTTCTCGGACTGACGCCACACCTGCTCGGACTGGGGCTGAACGCCGCCGACCGCACAATAAAGAGCAACCGCACCATCGAGAACGCGCAGCGAGCGCTCGACCTCGGCCGTGAAGTCGACGTGTCCGGGAGTATCGATCAGCGAAAGGCGGTAGTCGCCCCACTGAACACAAGTCGCCGCGGACTGAATCGTGATACCACGCTCCTGCTCCTGGACCATGAAGTCCATCGTCGCGGCGCCGTCATGCACTTCGCCGATCTTGTAGTTCTTACCGGAGTAGAAAAGGATTCGCTCCGAGGTGGTCGTCTTGCCGCCGTCGATGTGGGCCATAATGCCGAAGTTACGCACATGATCGAGCGGGATGTCACGCTTAGCCATTTTAGTTGTTCCTTTTAGTTATAAAATGAGCGCATATTATACTATAAATGTGGCAATCGTTTCAAGTGGATATTTCACTTTTTACCATAGAGCCAGACCTTATGGAGACCGAACGAATCCACTCCATGTCCGGGCTCACGACCCACTCTCACATATTTAACACGATTTGCATTCTTTCCTTTAAAATCGAAGCGATATCGGCCAAGAACACGATTGGCCTTAGCGATTTCCCGCCACCGCTTACCATCATCAGAAATCCATACGGTCAAGTTCGCCGTCTGTCCGCGCGAAGCGTAGGTCTCGATCACCGCACCGGCGAGAGTGGTCCGTTGAGCCAACTCAAGCTGTACCCACGGAGCGTCCTCTTCTTGAGTCAGAAACGCCCTTCCGCGATCCCCGAGGATGGCAGGATCGCGGGAAACCAGCATCGCCTTCCGCTCTGGAGTGAACTTGGCAGGATTTTGTTCGGAAGAAAGCACGCTGACGGACACGCTCTCGACAAATTTTGCGCCGAAAGCCGATTCCGGGCAGGGCTCCCGCTCCGTCTTTTCTAACGGCGTGACAAAATCTGGTGCCAGCACGATATGGGCGCGGGCCTCGTAATTGAACGGGCAAAGCGACCGACCACTACGTCCGTAACGGACGATTCCGCCGCGCGACACCCGTCCATCCCAGTGGAACGGATCCTTCTCTCGGTCGTTGTAAAAAACATTGATCTCCGGTCGGCCGCCGGGAACGCCTTTCCCGTCATAATCATAGAGATCCGCCGTCCATTGCGTCCAATCATCCAGCCAGACATCGTGAATGCCCCAAACATTCGGTTCGGAAATGCCGCCGAGACACAAATTGGCCGGACCCACGAATCCACGTCCGTCCATATCCCGAACAAGGGACAATCCGTCTCTCTTCATCCGCTTCGCGAACCTGTCCATCACCTTGCGGTCGCCGGGATTATGCTTCGTATTCACCGTCCGCACCTCGGTCTTCTCGTCCGCGATAAACACCCATTCGTATTCCGCTTCGGTTGGCAGACGGAACACATACCCTTCCGGAATCTGCGCACGATATCTTTCGGTGAGAAAGCGACAGTAAGCCTCCCACTCCTTGCGGTTGAAGGCGCAATACACCGGATCGCCCGGAAACGCTTTCTCGACCGTACGGCAAGTGCCTTCGCAATCGTATTTGCCGAAATCTCGGCGCTGTTCGGAGGTGACACAGTACTTCGACATCCAGAAGGCGTAGGTCAGCTCGACCTTATGCGACTTATCCTCCTGTCCGGGAACGTTAGACATCGTGAACTTGCCTTTCGGAACTGCGCAGAACGTCATCTTAGCTCCGTTCACGAGGCGAAGATCGATTTCCTTAGGACGTGAAAGCTTAGACTGAATACGCATAGGATTCCAGTCGTAGTGCCCGGCCGGCGGCTTCACCGCGGCGGGATTCTCGCTGACAATTCGCTTGTTCCACGCCTGCTCACCGACAAGATCAGGTCCGAGCGCAAGATGAAAGACGAACGAACAGCCGGCGTCCATGCAAAGCCGCTCGCTGCTCCAGCGACGGCAGAGCACTCTCGCCTTGGAGACGTCGCCGACATCGAGTCCGTCGGCACCCTGCAACGGATCGACCTCCGACTCCGCGTAGACGAGATCCGTTCCGACCGGCAGCGCGTCGAGCAACGGCTGGGTTCCGAACGCGACATCGCTCACGCCGTTGGGACTCGGCAACGAACGTCCGCCGATCAGAATCCCCTTGCCGATGAGGAAACCGGACTGCGTCGGCAGCGACTCCCACTTGCCGAACCGATCAAGCCCCAGATCCTTCCGGATCGCGGCGAATTCGCCGCGCATCTTCCCGCTGTTATAGGCCGTCATGTCGGTCCACCGCGGCAACTTCGCCTTGGCGACCAGCTCCTTGTATCCCTCACTGTCGATAGCTCGATCCCATTCCGCTTCCGTCGGCAGACGAAAAACGTAACCCGGCGGCAACTGACTACGATACTTGTCGGTAAGAAACTCACAGAACTTCCGGATCTTCCGATAGCCTACGCTCCGGTACACGCGGTACTTGTTCTTGACGACGGACTCGATCTCGCGGCAGTCCTCGAAGCCTTTGGCGTCGAATTCGCGGAAGACGGACGGCTCGATGCAGAACGCCGAAATCCAGTAAGGACGCGAGAACTCGACCATATGCGCATGCGTTCCCATGTCCCACGCATCCTTCATCAGATAATTCGCCTTCGGCGCGTACGGACGCAACTCGATGTTCGCCCCGTTCGCCAATTCGAACACGACCGCCTTCGGCGCCGCAGTCCTGCCGCCATTGAACCAAGCATACGTACGCTTGGGGATTGGTCCGTAATCGATCTTCTTCGGCTGTGGTTTGCTCACGACAGGTGCTGACGGCTTCTTTGCCGGAACTGACTTCGCCTCGGGCTTCTTCGGCGAAACCGGCTTCGCCTCGGGCTTCTTCGGAAGAACCGGCTTCGCCTCGGGCTTCTTCAACTCTTCGGACTTCGGAGACGGCTTCTCACCCGGCGCCTCCGGCGTCACGTTTTCAACGGACTGAGATTCCTCGACGGACACCATCGGTTCGAGGTTAGATTCATCCTCGTCGGACTCCTTGAACGTCTCACTCTCAATTTCTTCCTGCGGTTGCACGACGACAGGCGAAACGGCGGATTCAATCTTCGGCTCTTCATCCGACTTCAACAGACACACCGACGCGACAACCAGTCCGATAACCGCCACCCCCGCAATCAGCAACAACGGAAGAATTCGTTTCTTCGATTCCGGCACAGACGCCTCCGTCTTCTCGAAGACCACCGGCGCGTCCTCGCCCTTCCAGGTCGGCATGCGTTTCGCGATTTCAGCATAACCGAGAGGACGATCGGACGGATCTTCGGCGAGCAGCATCGAAAGTACACGCTTCCACGGATACTTACGTCCGTCCAACAACGACCAGGGATCTTCCACCTTGTCATACCACTTGCCGGTCAGCATCTCGAACATCATCACGCCAAGGGAATAGGCGTCGGCCGCCGGAGTCACCTCACCGCCGTATTCGACCTCCGGTGCCATGTAATGATTCGACCCGAGAATGGTGATATTGCCGTCGATGCGCATCGTCATCGCCGGATTCACCTCGGCCTTCATCTTTCCGGACTTGATCTTGGCGATGCCGAAATCGGTGAGAACGATGTGTCCGTCCTGTTTGACCAGGAGGTTGCCAGGTTTGATGTCGCGATGGACGATACCCTGCGAATGGATATAATCGAGCGCTTCGCAGACGTCGGTAAACCAGGCCAGCGCGGTATCTTCCTCGAGATCCGCGAAGGACGCGTTCTCGACGCTGTAGGGACGTCCGTCCTCGCTGAGAACGAGATCCATCACGAAATACAGCAGCTCCAGTCCCTGATCATACGCGAGCGAATAGACATGGGCGATGTTTGGATGCCTCAGACGCGCAAGGATCTTACCTTCCTCGAGGAACTTGTTCTTCAGCACATCGCCATCATCATCCTTGGGGTCGTAGGTGAAGGTCTTGAGGGCATAGCGCTCGTTAAGGTCGAGCGACACGACCTCGTACACCGAACCCATGCCGCCGCGTCCGATCCGGCGGATCACACGGTAGTTTCCGATCGTTTGATTGGGTTCCAAATCCTTCATACCGCTCCCTATTCCCCGTTCCCTATTCCCTTTTCCCCGTTCCCAGTAAACTCGGACATCGTCGCCTCGCCCGCGGCAGAAATGCCGCGCGCGGAGAAGACCTGCCAGACGGTAAGCCAGAGGATCTTGAGGTCAAGAAATAGCGAACGGCTGTCGACATAATCAACATCATAACGGAGCTTCGTCTCCCAATCAAGCGCGTTGCGTCCGTGGACCTGCGCCCAACCGGTGATCCCGGGAAGCACTTCGTGACGACGATTCTGCTGCGGAGTATAGCGTGGCAGATAACGAATCGGCAACGGACGCGGACCGACCAGCGACATCTCTCCGCGGAGCACGTTGATCAGCTCCGGGATCTCGTCCAGCGAGCTCGCGCGCAGGAACTTTCCGAAGCGCGTGAGTCGTTCGGCATCCGAACCTTCGCCTTCCAACATCGTGCGGAACTTGAAGATACGAAAAGGAACGCCGCCTTTGCCGGCGCGTTCCTGGCGGAAGAATATCGGTCTTCCGAGCTTGATGAAGACCACGACCGCCGTCAACGCCATCACGGGAAGCCACAACGGCGCCGTCAGGATGACGAAAACAAGGTCGAGGATCTTCACTTGGATTCCGTGGCGTACATCGCCTTGATGCGATTGCCGATTTCAGTATTCTCGTAGAAGCCGGCGAAACGCTCGGCGCCGACACCCTTGGCGGTCGTCAACACCGGCATCGCGGTATGAGATCCGCTAGTCCAGTCGAGCCCACATTTGTGGGAGAGGATCGTGCGACATTCGTTGCCGAGGGTATAGCGGAGCTTCGCCATGTAGTTATCCGTCTCCTTCACCCCCTCCTTCAACAGCTGCACGTCATGCTCAAACGCCTTTCTGAGCACCTTGAGCTCCTCCTTCTTCAAAACCATCATATCCTTCTTATCGCCCTCATACTTGAAACCGAAGGCCTTCGCGACAAGCGGCTTCACGTCTTCAAATTCCACCTGCGCCTTCCTCTCCTTGAAGATCTTCTTCACCTCGTTGTTGAACTTGCCGACGCTCATCGTCTGGCAGGCAAGGTTCTCGGGGTAGAGGTTGTAGCCGGTGCCGCCGAAGCCCATCGTCATGCCGCCGGTCTCATGGTCGCCGGTGACAATCACCAACGTGTCGTCGGGATGGGAGTCCTGGAACGCCAGCGCGACGCGAACCGCGTCATTGAGAGCAAGGACGTCGCGGATATTCGTAGCGGCGTCGTTACCATGACCTGCCCAGTCGATTCTGCCGCCTTCGCACATGATGAAGAATCCGTCCTCACCGTCCAGAACCTCGATCGCCTTTGCGACGATCTCGTCGAGCTTGGGTTGGCCGAGCGACTCGTCCCAATCGATCGCGGTCTCAAGCGCATTATTAGTGAACCTAGTGAGGATCTTGCCGCAGCCGGGCTTGAGCGCGGCGAAATCAGCGCGGTTAGTGATCAGGGTATAGCCCTTCGACTGAGCGTAAAGATAACGATTTGTCGGCGAGGGATCGTCCGCGCAGCCAAGTCCGCCGCCAGCGAAGAAGTCAAAGCCGGAATCGCCGAGATCGGTGGAGATACCGTAGATGTCACCGCGGCTCTTGCGATGGGCGTAGAAGCCTGCGGGGGTCGCATGGGTGATGGTCACGGATGTCATGATACCGACCTTGCGTCCGGCTCGTTTGGCGGCCACCGCGCAACTTTCAAGCGGCTTGCCATCAGGATCGACTCCGGAATAGTGGTTATTCGTCTTCTTACCGCAAGCTATCGCCGTCGCGGACGCAGCAGAATCGGTAATCAGCGAGTCGGCGGAACAACTGCGAGCAAGCCCAGAAAACGGCAACAGGTTCATCTCCAGGGGTCCGTTCCCCGTCTTAATGGAAAACTCATTCGCAGTCATGCGCTGGGGAACAGACATGCCGTCACCGATGAAGAGAAAGATGTACTTAGGCGCTTCCCCGTATGCGGAAGCGGCCGCGATAAGCGCGGCCGCGACGATTGTATTCCTGATATTCCTCATTTCTCACGTATCTTTATTCTATAGAAACCTGAGGGCTTCGAAGTGTCGACCTCGAACTCGAGAAGATCATCGTCCCTGGAAACCGTAACCCACTCGTCCGTAGACTTGTCCCACGCTTCGGCAAGCGACTCGACGGACTGCAAGCAATATTCGAAACCGACCTTCGCACCGTTAACCACCACCTTAGCTGAAGAACCATTCGGGACAATCGCAAGATTGATTTCTGGCGCGACCAGCGGATCTTCGATATCCACGACGTAAACCGTGTCGCCGCCGTCCTTAACCTCACGGACGCTGTAACCGAGATCTGAGAACGAAACGAACGCCTTGCCGTTGATCTTAAGCGCACCAGACTCGGAGTCAATCGAGTAGGCCGAATCATCTGGCGTTGAGATAACGGACCCAGAATTCAAAACCGACATCATCAGCGGAAGAGATGCGGCGGACATGAATTCTCCGTCGATAAAGAGCGTGCGATCCCAGTAGTTGCAATCCCACGGCGCGGTAACAACATCCTGCTTGCGCCATCCGTCGCCTTCAGGACGGGTTGCAAGCTTGCCAGTCGGATGAGTGACCACGCCGTTCTTCACCAATGCCTCACCGGATTCAACGGTAACATCGAACGTATAGGTGTCGAATACGTTGTCAATCACCTTGCCATTGAGATCGAGTGTAATCGCACGATCAAGCTCGATCGACGACCAGATCTCACCGGAATCCTGAACTGTAACGACATCACCCGGCATTGATGCGGTTATCTGATCGTTGATGATACCAGCGAAATTCGTAACCCCTTGCTGATAGAACGCGCCTGTCATGCGCGCAGTAAGACGCCAGGGATCGATGACGACATCGGTAGAATCATTCGCCTCAATAAACTCCTTGTAGATAATCTCGTCACTCTGACGGGAGACCTCAGCAGCGAGGTTGACAATCGGAAGCTCACGAATTGACCATGCAGGATGGTTAATGCTTTCAACGCGAGTGACATCGCCGGTTCCGACATTGCCGATAATCTTAACATCCTCAACGGGATTGTAATGCGTATCAGGATCGCTGCCAGCAAGAATCTGAGCTACGTTACCGCCACCAATCGTGGAATTTATCGTCGAGATAATCGTGCCGCGGTTCTCGTTACTGATCACGGACAAACTGGAAACATCATCATAGTTAACGCCGAGGTTAGCGATACCTGAAGCATTGACACCACCGAGCGGGGCGTTAGTGATCGCGACAGTCGCCGCATTGA
Source organism: uncultured Verrucomicrobiota bacterium (assembly GCA_946055075.1). Taxonomy (GTDB): domain Bacteria; phylum Verrucomicrobiota; class Kiritimatiellia; order RFP12; family UBA1067; genus UBA1067. The sequence goes on from CAMGEN010000041.1 coordinate 7,516, forward strand.
GATTCTTATAAATGCCGACATCGGCAAAATCGCCGATATAGCCGACAATGCCGGAAACAAACCTTCCGCCGCCGGTGATGTCACCAGAACGAACCACGACGTTAGTAAGACCTAGATCACCGATTGAGCAGCCAAGCAACGAACCGACCGCATCAGCAATGTTAGTGATCGCAACACGCTCTAAGGCGATATTTCTGAAGACCGAATTGGAAGCCGACCCGAAAAGACCATAAGCCGAAAGATCCAGCGAATTAGTCCAGCAGTAACCAGCACCCTTGTCTGTCAGACCAGTAATCGTACGGTTATTGCCGTCGAATGTTCCGGTAAAGCCACGAATAGGAGTCCAAATATGCTCATAGAGGTTGGTGATGTCCGTCGACAGCGTGATATCACCGGTGATCCACTCGTTAGTGGACATCTTCGCAAGCCACGCGAGACCGTTAGCACTCTTGACATCCCAACCGCTCGGCGTCTCGACGACATCCTCTTTCACCGCCCAATCAATCCAGTAGTCGCTGACCCAGAAGAGATAGAATCGAATCTCGCCGCGGTCGGTAATCTCAACGACATAACCGAGCGGCCAGATAAGGTTCAACCAGTGGTTGGGATCGTAAACGCCAAACCAACCGTCGGAGACGTCAACGGTATAGGATGAATACCAAAGCGGGGAGAAAACACGACCGGACGAACCAATCTCGCGAATCGCATCGGCAATAGTCCAGTATTCAATCCCGTCTATTATCGCCAAATGCGCGTCATAGCAGGAGCCCTCGAACCGCTTCACCAAACCGCCACCCGTGAAACGCAAACGCGTACGATAGGAATCGTTGATTTCTGGAATCGCCAGTGATCCGTTCGCCTTCTTCCCGGGTTCGAAAAACGCGATCCGCTCGCGCTTTCCCGCAGCATTCTCAAGATAATACCCAATCGAGGATGCAGTCGTCTTATTGGGATTCGGATACGTAATGATCACCGTGAAGATATAGGGACGGTTAAGCTCGGCAACAGTATTCGACAACACACTCCAGCTACCGCCGCCTGCAGGATTATAAACCGAGAAGTGAAGCTTTTCGGCGTCCCCAAGGTCATCACAGACGATTGTCACACCTGCAAGGTCAGCAGTGCGCATCTTCGGGAACTCCGGCGCCGAAAGCACATAACCCGCGGTCTCGGAACAAATCTCGAATGTAATCTCGCGTATTGTCGAATTCACGATTGCAGCCGTGACGTTCGTCGACTCGAAGATGACAGAGGATGAAAGATCGGCATCGATTGAAATCGCCTGGCCGATCCGCGAAGATTCCACGACCTTGGCCTCCTTGATCGGACGTTCACGATAATACCAGTCACCTGTACGAGGGTCAACTCCTGCAAACGTACGTGCGTTCTCGAAGATCCACTGGCCTGAATACTCCTTCGCCGTCGGGGTTAGAACATTCTCCTCGGCGACCTCACCATCAGCCGGACCATTGGTATTAATGATAAAGGTGGAGACGGAATAGGATTCTCCGGGTTCAAGCCCGTCAACGCTAATATCAATCGGCGAATCGCCACTAAAGTCAATCTCCATAACCGATACAACCTCGCCACGCCCGTTCTTGATCTCAACACGGATAGTACCGTTGCTGCAGTCTGTATCCCACATCGGCGTGACCCTGATCATACCGGACACGGCTACGGCAGTGAAATTAGTGCCTGGCATATTGTCAAGCTCTAACTCAATATTCATTAGCGTCGTGTCGTAGAACATACCAACTGCGGAATTAAAACGCCCATCACCGCGAAACGCGACCTCTGACGGATACGGCTTCGCGCCGGGACGAAACACGCCGCGCGCAACCGACTTCATTACTCCAGCCTCATCAGTAACGAAATATTCAATCGAAGCCCCGTTCTCCGTTTGAGCACACACCGCATCAATCGTATAGAGACGACCAAGTTCTGCCCTATAAACGGAAGTATCGACCAACACCCACTCGCCATCGATAATCACCGCCAGTTTCACATCACCGCCATCATCAGCCAAGGTGATTCCGAAAAGCTCTTCCGTTGCATCCGGCAACATACCGAAATCCATCGCCGAGACGAAGATCGCCTCGAATGAATTAACACAGGTCCTCCCGTTGCGAGGCACGGAATTTGTCGGCGTAAAGACAGCCTTCGCCCCCTCGACCGTCCCGTCGGAAGCTACAATTACAACTCCAGCATCATCAACCGAAAGAGAAATGCCTTGTTCCACCTCCCAGATTCCAGTATACGGGACCCTCCCGGAAATCGAATAGCCGTCTTCATCGTACCAAGCGTCGGTAACCCTTCCCATGATACCTTTGGACGCCCAATCGCCATCGCCGAGCACTGATTGGCCGGTATTGTCAAGCACATTGACCTCAACCGTATAAGTCTCTCCCTGTGTTAACCCGTCAACCATATTGGTGATACCATAGACCCCGCCGAAACCGTTCCACTCATTGGTAACCGCCAACCTGATGTGCCCGTCGGCACCTACGATGCGAACCTCAATCAGACCACTGGTCACATCGGTATCCCAGAGATTAGTGATCGAAATCCAGCCGTTAAGCACCAAATTGGTAAAGTTCATGCCCGCACGGAGCACTCCGTTGGAAAAATCACCGTCAATGTGAACCTCGCTAGCTATCAAACTACAATCGCGCCCCTCACCAACGATCTCTTTGATACTGCCAAAGCCCTGGAAATCAACAGACCGAAAACGCGTCGGAACACCAGCAGGAATCTTTCCCGCGCCGAGATACACACGACGATCTTCTTCAACCAGATAATACCCGACTCGGCGAGTAACCTCATCGACAAAGAACTCCATGTCGTACTCAACAGCAATATTACCGACGGTTTCAGTGCGCTTCCAGGTCTGCCCGTCAATAATATAAAAGACCGCGCGCGAATTGTCATTAGGATCAATTACCAACGTCACACCGAAAATACCGTCCGTCATTCGCGGAGCCTGCGCCTCACCCTCGAACGTGAGATTGGCCCGCACCCAGTACCCGCTCGCCGCGCCGAAACGATTAGTAGGCAGGAACACGACGCCAAACTCATGGTCCTGATTGACCTCTGCCTCAATGACTATGCGCCCGTCTGAAATCGCACATTCACCCTGCCCGCCCCAGACGCCTGTACCCAGCTCTAATCCCTCATATGTCCTCGCATTCTCAGAAATCCAGCCATCCGTCATCTCACGCGACATGACAACTGTTTCCTTCTCAACATCGTCAATAAGAACCGCGTATTCATGGCCTGGCTCAAGCGAAGAGAAAACCTCGGAAAAACGACCGGCAACGACAGACGCCGTCCGTTCCATTGGCGTCACGACCTCAGTGCGGTCAATCAACTTGATAACGACGGCGGCATCGGCGGCGCCTGACACCGTCAGCGACTTGAACTCCTTACCAGGGATCAGCGGATCCAACGTCACTGCGGAAAGCATGGCGGCGGAAAAAACCGACAGAATGGCAAGTAGTGATCTCACTTGATCCCCTCCTTGCCCGGCTCGATATCGGACACCACCACACGGTAAAAGCCAGACGGACCCTCGGCCGGCGCGATCAACTCGACCATACCGCCATTCAGCGGATTCGAAACAGACCAGATATACGGCTCCGCGGGCCATTCATCACTCAGCGTCGCCTTATACTCAAGCCCGTACCAGAAACCGTCAATAGTATCCGAAACAATAATCGACGCCATGCCGTCAGCGAACGTGATCTTCGCACTCTCATCACCAGAAGCTCCAATCACCGGTACCGCCAGCTCGTTCAGCGCCAGCTTGACCGTCACCATCCTGTCTTCATTGGTCGTAACCTCGGCCGTATAGTAATTGGCGAAAGCTAGCTTCTTCACCGCTTTTGCCGGCGCCTTAATCGAGGACAGCGAATTCGCCGCCAACAGCTCATTGGTGACCACCCGGCGGCCATTGACTATGATCGCGTCATCGGACCATTCGACAATCCTCACCTTGCCAACGGGATTGGTGACACAAAGCTCGGCCAGCTCACCAAGCTGCACCATGTTAACAACCGCCGCCGAATCATCAACTGTAAACCCGGTATACTCAGCAATAAAATCTCCGTAAGAGCCCGTGTACTCCATCGCGCCGCCGAACGCCGCTACGCGGCAGCTCGGGACAAAGCCAGACTTGACCTTGACGCCGTCAGACCAAGTAATCGAACCAGCCTCCAGCGTCGCCACATCACCGGAACCAATCACCACACGCTTACCCTGAATATCCATCGAACCGCTGAAGGACATAACGTCACGGAAGACAATGACCTGACGGTTGGCGATCGTGTTCTTCGGCGAGACAAAAAGCCCGTCGCCGATCAGTCGCGGAATATCGATAATGCCGCCCGTGAAACCAGCGTCATTCTTCCAAGCATAACCGTTAGAACCATTGACCAGCTCGAGCGTATATGGAACCGTGACCGTACCGGCAAGATGATAATAGCCGCGCACGCCATTGAACGTCACCGTAGATAAGGAGGACCCCCAGCTGGCCATGTCGGACATCAGCTTCGGCGACGAATTACCAACATTTCGAATGGCCACCTTGCCAGCCCAGCGCGCATCAAGTAGCGTCGAAAGACTGGGCGGCAGCTTGCCGACCCAAGCGAGGACGGCATCGCCGCGGACCCTCCCGGCAGCGGGAATCTTCCACTTCACATCGGTAAAATCAGCCGAACCATGCAGGATCACGTCACCCGCAAACCAGATATTCCTGGCCTCAATGCCAGACCCCATGTCGGCCTCCCAGGCGTTGGTGCCAGCAGCCGGGAAGATGACGAAATCACCAGCCCCAGGGACCTCGTTGCACCGCCAGTTCTCAGGCGTAGACCACTTATCATCCACACCCTTGCCACACCAGATGAACGCATTGGTAAGCGGCGACCAATAGGAATCATCATATGCATAATAAAGCGTGGGATCGTTAAGATGTCTTTCATACGGGAACTCGCCATCCGCATTACCGGCAAACCGCGGCTCATCCTGCGCGTATTCGCTGCGAGTGATGATAAACGACCCCTCCACACGAGCCACCGAAGCGCTATTCGTCACTACGCCGGAATTACAGATAAAGCCGTCATACGCGCCGCCGCTAACGATAAGCTCGGGGCGAACCTTGAGTGAAGCATAATTCTGAATTGCAACCTGCCGCCAGTCGTTGGTGTCGCCTGTAAACGGCGCGTACGGCACCACCCTGCCGCCCCCATGCGAATCGAAGATGGTGAGAACACCATAGTTCACAATCGTCGGATACTCCCCTACCGCATTGGTGATCGAATGCCCGTTAAGATCAATCTTAACCGACTCTCCCCGATCAATCATGACCAAGCCCGCATCCGCCGTGTCGCGAGACGCCGCGAAATCCTCGTTGAGAACGATCGTCAGCCCCCCCTGCGCCGCCGCCTGTTCCACTGCATCACGGAATGAGGCGAACGAACCGATGCCGCCGCCAAGGCCGATCTCTCGCCGGAACGAACGGACATATCCAGTGCCCGGCCGCCGCGTGGCATCGCAACGGAACGAATAATTGGTGGCCGCCCCGATAACATTGGTAACAACCGAGCAGGATCCATCAGCAGACCAAAAGCCCTGCGAATAATCCTCGGCAGCATCATATTCGGCAACTACGTCAATCGAAGTCTCCGCCGCGGGAATCTCAAACACCACACAACGACTGGGAACCACGGACACCGGAACCGAACTCGTGACCGAACCATATGCGTAACGCAGCGCGGTGATACCAGCATCCCACCGCAGAGAAAATGTGCGAGGCGCCTTCGCCCACTCAGCCGGAGCATTCGTGGCAACACTGACATCATCAATCTCGCCCAGACCCGTAAACGACACTCCGCCAAGCCCAACCGAAGTATTAAGCCCGGGAACGGTTAGCGCAGGGAATAGCCGCCGATCCCCAAGCAACGACCGCGCCTCGGCGGAAAGATAGGGCTCAAGATCGAAATCGGCAACCGAATAATCATCATCACCGTACACGGGATTGCCGTCGATCCATAGCTCAAAGCCCAGCGCATGGACACCAGTTGAGATATCAGAAATCGCCCTGATCGTGACCTCATGCCACGCCTCTGGATCAATATTGGTCGAGGCAATCTTGAAATCATGACGAACAGGATGACGGAAAGACCCAACATAATGCCCAGCGGTAACATATAGCGACCCTTGGCCGTTCAGACTTTCCGGATCCTTTAACGCCCAAATCACCAGCCGGTCACGAGAATCGCATGTCGGCGACGAGCCATTATCGTACAGCGCGAACTTCGTGCGGAAAACGGTGTACAGATCGGAATACTCGCTAGCGGAAACATAAGCGTTAGTAATTGCATTGGTGCAAGCGGCATGAGGTACGAACGTACGCATCAACCCCTCGTCGGGACGCTCTGAAGTATTGACGTCAAGATACTTGCCTCCAAACGCATCCTCACGAATCGTAGTCTTAACCAACGACACATCGTCGGGCACAGACCAGAAATTTCGATCGCCCTCCAAACCGCGATGAATATCAACGGCCCCATCTTCATAAGACTCAAAGTTCTGGACGGACTCAACCGCCGACCCAGCCGCAAAGCTATACTCGTCACCCGCGCGCGCGTATAACGCGCACGCAACGACGAGAACCGGTATCAGTATCGCCCTAATCATTCGAAGTGTCTTTTCAATCGTCGGTAGTTTATCAAAAAAACACGAACACGAGCAAGAAAAAAATCATGGTCAAACGACCAAGATATTGGTGGAGGTAGTCGGATTCGAACCGGCGACATTCTGCTTGCAAAGCAGACACT
>CAMGEN010000042.1:0-14221 GCA_946055075.1 uncultured Verrucomicrobiota bacterium
CGGAATGATCGAGGCCAGCGCTCCGCGAATCGGTGACTAGGCCGCACCCGGCGGGCGCTCGCGCAGTGGTCCTTGTGATATGATATAATATGCATTACAGAAAGGTTTTGCAATGCAACTGGTTACCGATTCCGTATCGAAGTCCATCGGGGGCTCCAGCTTTATCCGCAAGATGTTTGAGAAGGGCATAGAGCTGAAAAAGAAATACGGCGAAGACGCCGTTTGCGATTTCTCCCTCGGCAATCCCGACGTGCCGCCGCCTGCGAAGACCAAAGAGGTTCTGATTAAACTCGCCGACAGGGCGGTCACTCCGTGCGGTGTCGGGTACTGTCCCAACGCCGGCATTCCAGAAGTCCGTGAGGCAATGGCGAAGTACCTGTCGAAGCAGCAGGAGACCGAGGTAGCGGCCAAGGACGTCGTGATGTCCGTCGGTGCCGCCGGTGCGATCGTCAGCTTTTTCCGCGCGGTGATCTCGCCCGGTGACGAGGTGATTACGCCAGCGCCGTACTTCGTCGAATACGGTTCTTATTGCGGACACTTCGGCGGCGTGCTTCGCACGATTCCTTCCATTCCTCCGTCCTTCCGTCCCGATGTGAACGGAATCGAGGGGGCGATCAATTCCCGTACGCGGGCAATTATCATCAACTCGCCAAACAATCCGACGGGCTGCATCTATTCCGAAGAGGATCTCAAGGCGATAGCGAAGCTCGTTGATGACGAGAACGGACGACGTCTCGCGAATGGGGATCGTCCTATGTTCATTCTTTCGGACGAGCCCTATCGGGTCTTTGCCTTCGACGGCGTGAAGGTCCCGCCGATGTTGCCGATTTCCAAATGGACATGTGTACTCGGGTCGTTCTCCAAATCGTTGTCGCTGCCCGGCGAACGCGTCGGATATTTCCTTGCAAATCCGTCCATGCCCGAACAGGCATCGCTCATCCAGGCCGTCACGCTGATGACGCGCACGCTCGGCTATGTCAATGCGCCGGTGATCGGTCAGCGCCTTGCCGCCGAACTTACCGAAGAGACCGTGGATCTCGAGATCTACGATCGTCGCCGCAAGCTGATGACCAAGGTGCTCCGCGAGGCGGGCGTCGAATTCGTCGAGCCGAAGGGCGCATTCTATTTCTTCGTGAAGAGTCCCGTCGAAGACGATTTCACTTTCGTTGACGCTCTCGCTGAGGAGAACATCCTCGTGGTTCCGGGTACAGGATTCGGTTTCTCCGGTTATGTACGCATTTGCTGTGCAGTCGATGAAAAGGTCATCGCCCGTTCAGCCGAGGGCTTCAAGCGAGTGATGAAGAAGTTCAGGGAATAGGGAATGGGGAACAGGTCGAGGAGGGCGTGATGATCGCGACGCTTATTGCCAGTATTGTGGTTTCGACGAACTGCGTTTCGTTTACAGCGAAGGCGACGGGAATCGACACTGCGGTGCCAGTTGAATTCGTTATAGCCGGACCTGGCAGCGACCGTGATTACGAATCGCTGTTCATTACCGATGACTCGTTGAAGGACATCGTCGAGGCAATGTCTAAGGCCGGTATTCCGACAGGGAAAACCTATGATGTCGACAAGTGCAATCTCTGGCCGATTGGTCCTGTGGTCGAGTTCGAGCCTCGCATCGATTCGCTGGTGAGAATCAAAGAAGATGTCGACTACCGGATCTATGACACCGTCTATACCGGCGGTAACGGCAATTACGACATGCCGTTGGCGGTGCTTTCAACCTACACCTTTTCACAGTCCTTGTTCTCCTTTGACGACTCGCTGGATCAGTCAGTGGGATACGGACGCTTCATCGCGACCCGGCAATGGCAAAAGGGCGATAAGATCACGTTCAAGGTCACCTGGAAGGGCGGTGCAACAGTGGACACGACACCCGATTTCCCGGCCGACAAGACGCTTGCCGAGGCGGTCAAATACGCCCAAGCCGTGCAACTACTCGATACTCGCACGTCAAAGGTGAACGGATTCAAGGAAGGGCAGTTCTTCTATCAGGCGTTTCTTCCGAAGGAGCAGTGGAAAGATCGTAAGGAGAGGCTGGTGCAGCCGATCGAAATCAGACTTACCTCCACAAACGTCGTGACCACGGTAATCGACGAGGATTGGTCCGTTGACGGACCCGATCCGAAGCTCACTGCGCGGATCGTGGATTTCGACAAGGCTTTTGCGGAGAAGAAGAAGGTGACCAATGTCGTGTTCTTCTTCGCTCCTGCTGACACGAAGCTCGAACGGCTTTATGAATTGAAGAAGCGGATTCCCGCATCTTATCGGAATTTCTATGTGTACATCGACTGAGCCCCTCGCCGCGAGAATGCGTCCGCGGACGATCGAGGAGGTCGTCGGGCAGGACCATATTCTCGGTCCCGGCAAGCTATTGAGAAGGGTGATCGAAGCTGACCGTCTCACCAACGTCATCTTCTATGGTCCGCCCGGTTGTGGCAAGACGACGATCGCGGAATGCATAGCCAAGGCGACCAGCAGGAATTTCGTGCGGCTTTCGGGAGTGGTGTCTGGCGTGGCCGACATCCGCGAGATCTGCAGAAGGGCGCGCGAGGAGCTGGGCGGGCAGGGCACCATCCTCTTCATTGACGAGATTCATCGTTTCAACAAATCGCAACAGGATGTGTTGCTTCCTTACGTTGAAGACGGCACGGTGATCCTGATCGGTGCAACGACACATAATCCCAACTTTTTCATCAACACTCCGCTCACCTCGCGTTCGCTGGTGTTCGAGCTCCACGCCTTGACGGCGGAAGCCGTAGCCAGACTGTTGGAAAGGGCGCTGATGGACGAGGAAAGGGGGTTCGGCAAGTGCCCTTCGGTCTTCGATGACGATGCGAAGAAATTCCTTTCCGAAATCAGTGACGGCGACGGTCGGCATGCGTTGACGGCGCTTGAGATCGCGATGAAGTCTACACCGCCGGACAATGACGGGACGATTCATCTTACGCTCGATGTAATCCAGGAATGCGTGCAGCGGCGACAGGTCCGTTATGACAAGAAGGAAGACGGACACTACGACACGATCTCGGCGTTCATAAAATCGATCCGCGGCAGCGATCCTGATGCCGCCGTGTACTGGCTCGGCAAGATGCTGGTCGCCGGCGAGGATCCGAGATTCATCGCCAGGCGTCTCGTCATCAGCGCCAGCGAGGATATCGGCAACGCCGACCCCAGGGGAATCTCCGTGGCCGTGGCGGCCATGCAGGCGTGCGAATTCGTGGGGATGCCCGAGTGTGCAATTAATCTCTCCCAGGCCACGACGTATCTGGCAACGGCGCCGAAATCAAACGCGAGCTGCATGGCGATATCCGAAGCCATGGCGGATATTGAGTCCGGCGCCGTGCAGCCGGTTCCAGAGCATCTCAAGAACAAGCACGTCAAGGCGATCGGATCCAATGAGGTAACTGAATACAAATATCCGCATGCGTTCGCCAATCATTATGTAGAGCAGTCATATCTGGGGGTGCCGAAGAAATATTACCGTCCGTCGGACCAGGGTTACGAATCTACGATTTCAAAACGTATGGATTCCTTGTCGCGATTCGCATAATATGCGTTATGTAAACTACGTAATAATGAATTTTTGTTATAATACCTAATAGCTTATGAATAACGAACCCAACATCAGTCTCTACGATGCTGACGCAACGGAAGATTTTCCGGTCCTAAAGGCATTTCAGCAGTACATAGATGCCGAACAGGCCAAAGCCCGTCGTCGGCTCTTAACGGTCAGCATCGTGTTTGTCATCACTTTAATTGTCGTTATTGCAATCTTCTCAATGATGGTTGTAAAAGCAAACAATCAGACACAGATAGTCAATGACCGCATGTTTGAGCTGTTGCTCAAGGATAAAGATCGCGCCGCAGAGAATGCCAAGGCGGCGGCCATTCAGGAGCTATCAGTTAAGAATCTGAACGAGGCGATATCAAAACTTAAGGATCGTCTTGAGTCTCAAGAGTTAAAGTCCGCCCAGGCCGCTGCTTCAGTTCAAAACGAGGAGGCTTCCCGTGCGGCGTTACGTGCTGAGAATAACAAGCGCCAAGAAGAAATTGATGCTAAGATTCAGAAGGCACTAGCCCTTCTCAAGGCCGAGAAAGCCAAGCTGCAGGCCGAAAAAGAACGTCTTCGTAATGAAGAGCTTGAACGTTATCGTCGTCAGCAGTATCCAGAGTATTATGCCAAAAAAGAAGCTGCCGCCAAGTCATCTGAGAAAAAAGTTTTGACATACGAGGATGTGTTGGACGAGGAGCCTGATGCTACAAAGCCGGTAGCGAAAGAGATTGATTTCGACGATGATGATGCCATTGAATATTTCAATGACGAAGAAGATAACATTATGATTCCCGTCGAAGTAAAAGGAAAACGCGCCGGTTGGCGCGTTCCTTTAGACTAAATCCCCTTCTCCTTGTCTGATCTCGCTTAATATTCTTCCTGGACATTTTCGAACTGGATATCCGGGAACATCATTCTAAGCGTCTTGACATAGTTCGGGAAGTTTTTCGCCACATCCTTGGCAAGCTGTTCGCCACGAGGAGCTGCTGAAGGATCTGTACTTACCAAGCGGAGCATCAATGCGGCACCGCACATAGCGTCTCCCCACTCTTGAAGCGTAAGCTTTGGCGAACAGTTAGTACGGCCATTTTCAATGTATCGAATTATAAGCTCATTGAAGTTTGCAGCGAATTCCTTGTGGAACTTCACCCAGTTCAACTTGAAATTGACTTCTTTCTTCGTGTCCTTGCCATCGGGACGTGAAAGCTTAAACTCCTTCATGTCAACATCTCGAACATTGACCCCCTTCAACTTAAATGGCTTACCGCGCTTGAACTGGTAGCCCTTCAAATTCTTGACCAAGATCTCCTGAACGAACTTCATGGAGCGGACTTTCTTAAGCTGGTCTTCGGCGGCGATCGCTCCTTCAGGAGTTTTGAAGTTAGACTTCATGAACTCAAGTTCTTTGATCGCCGCATCCCATTCGAGAAGTTCGAAGTTCTTATTTTGAAGCAAAGCCTCAAATTTGGTTTTGGCGGTTTCACGTTCCTCGGCGACAAGCTTTCTACGAGCAAGGATTTCCGCGATCTCCTTCTGGAGTTTTTCGATCTCGTATTCAATCTTCTTGATCTCGCGTTCGTATTCCGCACGACGACGGAAGAGATTATTGCTTGTCTGTTGCAGAGTCTTCTGCCCCTTTGCCTTGATGTAACTGATGCCCTTCTGGACATTCTCGACGTCGGGAGATCCTTTAGCGACATTATAAAGTTCGGTAACTTCGCCGGAGAGCTCTGCAAGCGCCTTCATGCTCGCTTCGGTATTGTCTTTGAATCCCTCGGACTTATCCGCAGCGGCTTTAACTTTATCGATTGCAATACCGATCTTGATCACACTGGCCTGACAGCTATAGGCGCGGTTCCAGAGGTCGTTTGTGTCCTTGACCGCATCTTCGCCGACCAAGACGAGTTCACGCTTGAACTTGCGTTCGGATTTCTTCTTGGAGAGCTCAAGTTTTTTAACTTGGTATTCAAGTTTCTTAACGGGATCATCGGAATCTGGTTCTGGAATCGTCTCATCAGGTCCGTCATCCTCGGACTCTGTAGTCTTAGCAGTCGATTCTTTAGCCTGTTCGGCGGCCTTGTCTGGATTCTCCAGTGCGTTCTTGAGGAGCTTCATCTGCTCTTCCATATAGGCCTTTTTAAGCTTCTCATATTCTTCATGTTCAGGAGAAGCCGGATCCGCCTCATCATCGGTCGGCGGACGGAACGGCTTGATCTGGAATGCACCGGGCACGGCAGCCACGGTCTGCTGCATCGCACCGGTCGTGGCAGTTGCGGCCTGCTGCATCGCATTAGTGGCGCCTGACACGCCGTTCGTAGCACCTTCGACGATCGCCGGCGTATTAGTCAACGCAATTGCGGCAAGCAACTCTGCCGAAAGCTCCGGTTTGAGACGATCAGCGAATTCAGGTACCGCTTCGGCAATTCGCTTTGTGGCCTTTTCGCATTCAGCAGTAGCATTCTCGGCAAAAACGCGGAAGTCGTCGCCAAATTTCGTAGCGATACGACGGGTATCGGAAATCGCCTGCCGAGCATTAGAAATATTGTTGACGATCATCGTCCGTTTCGCTTCTTCGCGGGACTTCTTATCCGCAACTACATACCAAGCGATGCCGCCAGCGAGTAACACGATAGCAGCAATGCCGATACCAATGCTCATAGCGAATTTCTTGGCTGCATTGGCGTTTTCATCCTCTTCTCCAACGTCTGCCATCGAGGTCATACCGGTCTTGATGCCGGTAATATTGCCAAGTGCTTCTGCATCCATCTTGCCGGTGCCATCAAGATGCACCTTGGAAGTATTGATCTTAGATGTTCCGATCTTTGAGGTTCCGCCGAGTTTCATTGTAGTCGCCCGACGAGTACCTCGCAAAGTCATCTTTCTGGTTCCGATCTTGGATTTGCCAGAGGAGGCATCTTGCTTGATTGAGGTCGCGGTAAGTCCAGTAGAAAGGACTTCCTGAAATGCTTGAAGAAGAGATTCAAAGGTCGGATAGCGATCCTTTTTGTCAACTTCGAGCATCTTCATCACGAGTCCGTCAACAGCCGAAGGAATCTCTGGGCGGACTTCACTAGGCTTCTTAGGAAGGCCTTCGAAGCGCTTGCGAACAACGGCATTGGCATCGGGCCCTTCGAACGGAGCAACGCCAGTTAACGCATGATAAAGCGTTCCTCCGAGATTATACATGTCTGCGCGGTAATCGACCTGCTCCTTCTTGAGTTTTTCTGGCGCTATGTAATAAGGAGTGCCCCAGATCTCGGCGGTATCTTTCTGCATTCCGGCAAGGCCGAAATCAACAATCTTGGCATTACCATTTGCGTCCAGCAGAATGTTATCCGGCTTGATGTCGCCATGAACGAGGCCCTGATCGGCGGCGCAACGGAGAGCTTGTGCGACTTGCTCGCAGATCTTAAGCACTCGCGTGATATCGGTCTTGCCTTCTGGCGCATTGTTCATCAGCTGTTGTAGAGAACCGCCTGCGACGAGTTCCATCGCGATATACGGCATGTTGTCTACGACTCCATATGAATAAATCTGCGCGATATTAGGGTGAATGAGCTTGGCCGCTGCCTGAGCCTCCTTCTTGAACTTTATAAGGAAGTCAGCGTCTTCACCATACTGTTTCTGCATGACCTTGACGGCGACAGGACGATCAAGCATGATGTCGCGGCCGAGATAAACACCTCCCATACCCCCGCGCCCCAGCTCTCGTTCGAGCATGAAGTTGTCACCAAGAGGACCAGGTGTCTTGATCAGCTGTTCGTTAACTTCACTCATCTGATTTTCCTCCATCCATTAAACGGCCAAAAAACGAAACTTCCGACTCCACGAAGCTTGGATCCAGGAACCGGCCCCCAATAGCGGCTGTCAAGACTGTTTCTGAAGTTGTCTCCGCAGGCGAAGAACTCGTCCTCCCCCATTGTCACCTCCGTCTTGCCGGAGTACGGATAATGCGAATCATACGAAATCGGATGCTCGAGCACGTAGGTATCTCCCGGTGTCGCCTTCATTCGCTTGATATAGTGAGTTCCCTGTTGAACACACGGAATTCCGGTTGTCGCAAAGATCATCACGTCACCGACCTGCGGCTTAAAGAAGTTCCACCACCAGTTGTTGACGAAGATAAAGTCACCAGTTACATCATAACCGGACCATAGCCGTTGCCCCTTCTTTATTTCGATATAACGATTGCCGGAATTGTCGATTCGACCAGCGCCGGACAGCGAGGACAACATCGGCGCAATCGCGTCTTGAGGAATCTTCCAGCGGTTGACGATTTTGCCGCGCGATGCAACGATGACATCACAGCGCCCGTCCTTGCGGGGTAGAATTTCCAAACGGCCAGAGTCGCTTGCGACGAGATCCTTGTAGTCGCGCCCGGTAAAGAACCACTGCGCCCATTTGAGAGGAGTCTTCTCCCAGACGCCAGGTTCCTCGCAGACCGCAGAATGATTGCCCCAGAGCGTTTCCTGCATCGAACCGGTCGGGATGTTGAACGGCTCGAAGAAATAGCAGCGGAAAGCCATAGCGACGGATATCGCCACCACGAAGGTGTCAAGCCATTCGCGTCCGTAATCCTGCCATGTCTTCTTCGTCGTCATCAGGTGCGGTAGTTCGGAGCTTCCTTGGTGATGGTGATGTCGTGCGGACGCGCCTCGCGCTGTCCCGCCGCGGTGACGCGGTAGAACTTGCCCTTCTCCTGAAGCTCCTTGATCGTCTTGGAACCACAGTAGCCGAGGGACGCTCGGAGTCCGCCGCAGAACTGCGTCATGATGGACTTCACATGCCCCGAATACGGCACCATTCCCTCGATGCCCTGCGGCACGAGATCGTCTTCAGACTCGTTATCTTGGAAGTAGCGCGCACGAGAACCCTTGCCGTTCTTGAGCGCGGCCATCGAACCCATGCCGCGATAGACCACGTACTGACGTCCGTTCGAATAGATCTTCTCGCCAGGCGACTCTTCCGTTCCCGCGAGAACCGAGCCAAGCATGACGGAATCCGCACCCGCAGCGAGCGCCTTCGGAACATCGCCGGAAAGCTTGATGCCGCCGTCCGCGATCACCGCCACTCCGCTGCCGCGGATCGCCTTCGCCGCATTGTAGACGGCGGTAAGCTGAGGAATACCGACTCCGCAAACAACGCGGGTCGTACAAATCGACCCAGGACCGATACCCACCTTGACGGCGTGCGCTCCAGCCTTGGCGAGCGCGACAGCGGCCTCACCGGTTGCGATGTTACCCGCAATGACATCGACTTTCGGGAAGTGCTTGACGATGTATTTCGTCATGTCCATAATGCCCTTGGTGTGTCCGTGGGCCGAATCAACCACCACGCAGTCAACACCGGCGTCAGCGAGCTTCTCCATACGGGTGAGATCGCCCTTGCCGCCCGAGACCGATGCACAGACGCGCAAACGGAACTTGTCATCTAGGTTGTAAGAGGATTCGGGGTTCTCAACAATGCGGCGGACGTCAGTGAAACTGTAGAGACCGACAATGCGCCCGTTCTTGTCGAGAATCGGGAGCTTACCGATCTTATTATCACGCATGAGGTCGTAAGCCTTGCGGAGGGATGTGCCCGGCTTCGCGGTCAAGAGCGTCTTCTGCATCACGTCCTTGAGCTTCATCGCATTCATCGGCGCGAAGCGCATGTCAGACGAGGTGATCATACCGACGAGACGGTCTTCAGAATCAAGCACTGGGAAGCCGTTGAACTTGATCTTGTGCTCTTGCTTGTAGGCACGAAGCGTGGAGATGTCATCATCTTCATGGAAACACACCGGCGAAGAGATCATGCCGTTAAGATGCTTCTTGACGAGACGCACCTGGGCAGCCTGGTCGTCCTCTTCAAGGTTCTTGTGGATACAACCAATGCCGCCAGCGAGAGCCATAGCGATCGCCATTGGCGCTTCGGTGACGGTATCCATCGCCGCGGAGATGAAAGGTACCTTCATCTTGGTGCGGCTGGTGAGCTTCGTCTCGAGCGAGGTGTCGTCAGGAAGGAAATCGGCATACTGGGTAACAAGCGTGACATCATCATAGGTCAGCCCCTCGAACGGGAACGTCGCCATGAACTTATCCATGTATTTATTCATAAGATATTAGCTCTTGATTTTTTGGTTTTAAAATCCGCAACTGCTCACTAATCCCTGTTCACTCTTTACTTCTTAGTGACGGACTGCCCTTCCTTCGAATCCTTGACAATCCAGCCCTTCGCAGTGATCTCGTCGCGGAGCCGGTCGGACTCCGCCCAGTTCTTCGCCTTACGCGCTTCCGCACGGGCGTCGAGCAGCGACTGAATCTCCGCCGGCACCTCGACCTTAGCGGCCTTGCCGAAGAAGATAACCCCGAGAACCTCGTCCATGCGCCTGAAGACGGAAAGCGTTCCCTCCGCTCCTTTGCCATTGGCATCGCGAACGAGAGAGAAAAGCGCAGCGAAAGCATTCGGGATGTTAAGGTCGTCATTGACGGCTGCAGTAAAATCGTCGAGATGCTTCTGCGCCCATTCTGGAACCGTTCCTTCGGTCGCCTTCTCCACGCACGCGTCGATGCGGGCGAGCGACTTTCTGGCGTCGTCGAGCGCGGTGAACGCGAAGTTGAGCCCCGAACGATAGTGTGCGTTAATAAGCACGTAACGGATCTCGCGACCGGTGTAGCCCTTGTCGAGGAGATCACGGAGCGTGAAGAAGTTGCCGAGCGACTTGGACATCTTCTCGCCATTGACGCGAAGGTGCGCGCAGTGCATCCAAGTCTTCACGAACGCCTTGCCCGTCGCCGCCTCGGCCTGCGCGATCTCGTTCTCGTGGTGCGGGAAGAGATTGTCAATGCCGCCGGTATGGAGGTCGAAGGTCTCGCCGAGATACTTCATAGACATCGCGGAGCACTCGATGTGCCAGCCCGGGCGCCCGCGGCCCCAGGGTGAATCCCAGCCCACCGGACCGTCACTCGGCTCCCACGCCTTCCAGAGCGCGAAGTCGCCTACATTCTCCTTGTCGTATTCGTCGGCCGCACAACGCAGACCCGTCTGCTGATGATCGAAGTCGATGTGAGCGAGCTTGCCGTAGCCGGGGAACTCACGGACCTTGAAGTAGACGGACTTATCCTCGCTCTGATACGCGACGCCCTTCTCCATCAGCTTCTGCACGAGCGCGATCATCTCGGGGATGTGGTCGGTAGCCGCGGGATAGACCTCGGCTGGCTGCACGTTGAGCTTCGCGAGATCGGCGAAGAAAGCGTCCTTATAGGTCTTCGTGTAATCGGTCAGCGCCACGCCGTGCGCGTTCGCGCCCTTGATCGTCTTGTCGTCGACATCGGTGAGGTTCATCACCTGCTTGATCTTCATGCCGTTGAACTGAATCACACGGCGGAGGATGTCTTCGAAAGTGTAGGCACGGAAGTTACCTATATGGGCAAAATTGTAAACCGTAGGCCCGCAAGTATAGAGCCGGATGGTATTATCCGACAGCGGAACGAGTTCCTCGTTTCGGCGAGAAAGTGAGTTGAAAACTAACATGTTAATATTATATCACATTTCACCCGAAAATAGGGGAAATATTACGCTGCGGTGCATAGCTCCTCGCGTGCCTCGTCGGTGCCGGGGAGCTCGCCTCGACGTTTTTTACGGGGCTCCCCGCCGACATGCTATACCCGAGGCGAATAGACGTTGCCGCTTTTGCTTCCGCCCAAATTGCGTTTAGGTGAATATATGCATCGCCCAGCATGTCGGCCCCGTAAAAAAGTCTCGCCGACTCCCCGTCACCTTCCTCGGCGAGGCTTCACTCATTGCGGAGGTAATTGTTTTATTCTGCGGCGCGGCCGGAGTCCGCGCCCTACCCCGTTACGCGTAAGCACGGTGTTGCCGGTCAGGGAAGGATGCGCAGGACGACGGGTCCGAGGAGGCCGGCTTCGTGCAGCGGAGCGTCTTTCTCAGGACCGGCGATTGTCCACGTTTTGCGTTCGTTTTCCGGTTTTGCCGCATCAAGGACCAGCTGGTTGTAAATGGTCGATGTAACCTCGATTTTCAGTCGGTTTTCACCCGGCTTCACGAAGTCGGAGATATCGCATTTATAAGGCGGACACCAGAGGCGCGACGCTTCCTGTCCGTTGACAGTTACCGTCGCCCAGTTACGGACATCGCCGAGATGAAGCGTACAATGCTTACAATCGGACTTAACCTCGAAAACGTATTCATAAACACGTTGTGTCGCACCCTGTGCATAACGACGATAACTGACGTGTTTCGGAACGATTTCGAAAACGTCTCCGCCATAGACGATCATGTCGATCGGCTTGCGGGTGACGGCATCGACGATCTTCGGGATGGCACCTGGTTTGAAGTACATGAAGCAGGATGTTCCGTGCGGCTCGGCGATGAAGAAAATGTCCTCGTCTCCGTCATGACGCTGGTACCAATGAACACCGCCCTTTCCGTCGCGTCCCGTGAACGTTTTGAGCGGTGACGGCCAGTCGGGCTTGAAATCACCGCGGACGATACGGGCGCCCTGCTTCGCAAGCTCCGCGAGACGTTCCTCGGTCTTCGGAAGGATATAAGTGTTTTCCGGGATCCAGAGAACGCGATAAGACATGCCGTCCGGAAGAACGAGACGTCCGTCCTTGACTGACAGACGAGACATCAGCACATCATTATTCAGATAATCGTACTTGTAACAGTTGTCGAAGCGCAACTTCGATTCTGACGGCTTGTGATTGACATCGTCTCCGAGATACATGAGGATGTCGACGACCGGCAAGCCGCGTTCGAGTTCGCGACAGCAGTTCTCGAGATAGGCGGTGAAGTCTTTCATGTACTTCCACCACGGCTGCAGTCGCAGAAACGGCGAACCGATGCTGCCGCCGAAACTCGAACCCGGTGCCTTGCCGTCGACGATCGGATTGTGCGTGTAGGTGTGGAACACGATGTGAGTTACACCTCGTCCCAGATGATTGTCGATGATCTTCTTCCAATCGCCGAAATTCTCGTCGAACGTCAGGTTAAAGCTCGTGAGCGACTCGGCGCTCACGCGCTTCTTGCCGTAGATGTGCGCGGCGGAGACGCACGGGAGAACCGGCTTGAAATCGTGGGAGCCGACGAAGCCGTTGTCGTTGTCGAACGGACTCCAGAACTCGCACATCGGTTCGTCCGCGTATTTCCAGTAGCGGAGGATGTCTCCGTTGATGACATCGCCGAACGCGGTCTCGTACTGCACCTTCATGCCGTTCTCGTGCGCGAGCCGCGCAATCGTGCCATAGTAGTTTTCCTCAATGAGCCGCGAGCAGGTGTTGCGCCAGTCCAGCAGGAACTTCTCGGTTTCGGCTTCGCTCTTCAAGACGTAGCCGAAGAGCGCCGGCAGCCACGGTCTCAGCTTGTAGCCGTTGCGCTTTTCGAATTCCTCCTCCATCTTCCAGGTCCAGTTCTGAACCCCGCATTCCCAGCTGTCCACGAGCGTTCCGTCGATCTTCACCCCCGCCTTGACGAGCTTCCCGAGATACCCTTCCCAGTTCGCCTCGAAGCCGCGCGGATCCATCTTGTCGCATTCCCACCCGGTACCTTCCGGCGGCGCGGGATGGTTTCTGCGCTTCGCGTTGACGTGTCCGAAGACCAGGGTCCTGGTGCCGACCGTCTTCACGGGCGTCGCGTTCGTGGACATCTCAAAGCGTCTCAATCCCCATCCTGCCTTCGCCTCCCACATATCGAGTTTAGAAGCACCGAATTTCGAGAATGTCATTGGCACTTCGTCCTGCCAGGAGCCCGGAGGGCACGGACGATCCCAGAGGTTCGTCTTCGGCTCGTAAGCCCAATGATGATTCAACTGCTGTGGATTCGGAAACACGCGCAGGAGTTCGCCGTCACGACTCGCATCCGGCATGTCGAACGTCACCTCGCAGATCTCATGGTAGTCGTCGTCCGCGCCAAAGGCGGGCTTCTTTCCCGGCTCGAAAGCGACGAGCTTGCGCATAGCCTTGTCGGGAGTGATCCAGGGTCCGCCGGACATCGACCACCCCGGACAGTTCTGCATCTTGAAGGTAAGTCCGCGCTTATGGCATTCGTCCGAAACGAACTTCACGAGATCCACCCACTTCCCGCTCAGGCACGGAATCGGATTCGTCACGCCCGGCCAAAGCGAACCGTCGCCTTGTCCGTGAAAGAACTGAATTCCCGAGATTCCGGCGGCCTTGATCGCGTCGAGATCCGCGACGATCCCTTCCTTCGAAGCGTTCCCGCCGATGATGTGAAACCAGGTCTCCGGCGCGGCAGAAAGCAGCCCTTCGTAATCGTCCGAGTCGTCCCGTGCGACTGCACAGGTGGAGACGATGAGCGTTACTAAGATCATCAAACCTTGTTTCATCAAATTTCACCTCCTATTTGCCAGCACAAAATAGTGTCAACCTATCTTAAAACCAGACAAAATAATCAAAGCAAAAATCCGATGACCATAAACGCAACCGCCATTAATCCCAAACTAATATAAATAAATAGACTTGTAGAATCAACACTATTCACGATCGACCAGTACCATTTTGGTGCTGATCGCTCAACACATTTTTCTACTTTACCAACCTCCTCAGATTCTAAAAGTCGAACACGAATTGACTCTGCAATAGCGTTATCTATTGCGGAATTCAAACTATAAAACGAATATGTGTACGAAATTGCATACGG
>CAMGEN010000043.1:0-13227 GCA_946055075.1 uncultured Verrucomicrobiota bacterium
TTGTAGGGATAGCAGATGCCGTGATCGAGCTCGAGGATCCAGTCTGTAACATCGGAGAGGAAGTAACGGTCGTGCGTCACGACAATAAGCGTCCCCTTGAACTCCTTGAGATACGCCTCCAGGCGAAAAGTCGTCTCGGCATCGAGATGATTCGTCGGCTCGTCGAGCAGCATCACGTCGGGATTGGAAAGGATAAGTCTTGCGATCGCTACGCGGCGACGTTCGCCGCCAGAGAGTACTGCGACCTTCTTTGAACCGTCGGGACACCCGAGATCAGCCATACGGCGTTCGACAAGGTTCTCGAGATTCCAGTAGTCATTCGCATCAATGATCTCCTGCAGCCGCGCCATCTCCGCCTCGGCCTTCGGATCGTCGAGGTTGCAGCAGAGATCCTCGTACTTCTCGACCATCGCCTGCGCTTCGGCGACTCCTTCCATCACGCTCTCCAGTACGGTCTTCTCATCATCTAGCACCGGCTCCTGTGGGAGGTAGCCGACCTTGGTGCCCTTGGCGACCTGAACCGTCCCCATGAGGTCGGTGTCGAGTCCCGCGAGAATTTTCAGAAGCGACGACTTGCCGGCTCCATTGGAACCGATCACGCCGATGTGCGCTCCGTAGAAGAACGAAAGATTGACATCCTTCAGAATGGTCTTCGTGCCGACCTGTTTAGTGACATCGATGAGAGAGAACTGATATTCGCCTGCCATAGGAAGTTGGGGAGTTGGGTGGTTGTGTAGTTGAGAAGTTATGAATAGATATTAAGACTTTACCGTCTGCACTTTTTCGCTTTTCACCTTTACTTTTACTTCACGACGGAGACGACGGTCCAGAGCTTATTGGTTGAGATTTCAACGGACGCGCCGAGACGCTTAGCACGTTCGCGCATTCCCTCTAGCCCGAAATGCCCTTCCGCGGCACCAGGCGAGGTCGAAGGATCGAATGGCGTGCCGTCGTTCGCAATGCGAAGTTTCCACCCGTTCCCATACGCATCACAGGTAATCGCGATCTTCTTCGCGCCGCCATGCTTCACCGCGTTGCCGATTGCCTCGCGAACAATAAGGGATAAATCGCGCATCTCCTGTGCGGACATCCGATCCGGCAGTCCTCCGATACGGGTGGAAATCCGGAAGATGCCTTTCATGGTTTCGAGTTCGGCGGTCTGGCGCAGCATTTCCGCCGGAGAAAGACGCATCATGTCATCGTTCTTAAGCCCCCAGACGATATTGCGAAGCTCGGCCTTCGCACGGACCAACACGTCTCGCGCCTCCTTGTTACGACCGATCTGAATCAGCATTCCCGCACCGACGAGGTGTTGTTCGATGGTATCGTGGATATCATCCGCCATACGCTTACGTTCTGCCATCAGCGTAGCAGTTCGGAAGTGACGGCGCCGTTGGCGGAAAATGATCACGAGGAAGAAGAGTAGTCCGACGGACAACACCCCGACCGTCGCATAAACCGCGATTCGAACCTTCATGTCCTTCAGGTTCATGAGATAAACAAGGTCTGGCTCAAGCACGATGTCATCAGGAGAGATAGCAGACAGCTTGATGCCCATCACATATTCCTCGCTACCGAACAGCACCCCCTGATCAAGAATCAATTCAATCACACCGGTGACCTTAACCTTGGGACGGAGTTCCCCACACTTGCTGATGAAGAACGGCGCGCCCTTCACCAACACGGTAACCGGGAGTCCGCCAACGTCCATCGCGAATCCGTTCTCCGTCGCTTCGAAGGCGCGACCTTCTAACTGCACCCGCATCCAGTTGACTCGACTGCCGCCGTTTTCCGTGAGCTGATGAGATTCCGGCGACAGAGGTTCGGGCAGTTCGGTGCGACCGACCGATTTCCAACTATTCACAACCATCACCACGCGTCCGCCCTCTAACGACGGATAACCAGAGACGACAACTTCCTCGCCTGGCTTCGGCACCACGCCGCGCTCCAGCACCATCTTCAACGCGCAGTCGCCGTTCTGGACGAAAAAGCGGAGATTCTCGGAAAAAGTCACTATACCCGAAACTTCCGAAACGCGATCACTGCGCACAAGCTCGCGGGAGATCTTCTTTTCAATATCAGACTTCACCCCGGAAGCAAACTCTCCAAGTCCAACCACGGCCGCGAGGATCAACGGGATCAGCATCATTTCCTCCTCCTGCGACGCCACGGGAAGCGATTGGTCTTGAGTGCAAAGGAAAGCGGGAAATAAACGAGACCGCCAACTGCCATGTCGCCAACGAGTCGGCTGATCGCGCGGGCATGCTGTCCCAAGTGGTCCACGGCATACACGGCGGACGCCATCACGAGAGACGCCAGGACGACCTTGGCGAGATAAGGAAGGATTCCGACAAACCCGAGGGACTGCTTACGCGCGCGGGCGATCATGATGAAGATCGCGCAGCCGAGTGCGGCGCAGACGACGGTCGAAACCGCGAGTCCAACATGCCGCCACTCCTGAGGCAATAGAAAGACGGCGAGTACGTTAAGCGTCGCGTTCACGATCACCGTTATCACCGAAACATGCAACGGAGTCTTCATGTCGTTCTGCGCCTGAAACCACGGGATGAGCGATTTCTGGAGTCCGAAGAAACCGAGCCCCAGCGCATAGACGGCAAGCGCCCGCGAAACACGGGTGGTGGCTACCGCGTCGAAGCTGCCGCCCTGATAAATGACCTCGGTCACCACCGGAGCGACGACCGCGAGCCCGAACGCCGCCGGAATCATCACGAACATCTGCTGAACAACGGACTCGCGTAGCGCGTCGCGTGCGCCTGCGACATCATTCTTCGCAAAGAATCCTGAAAACGTCGGGAGCAACACCGTGCCGAATGCGACACCAATCACGCCGAGCGGCAGATCCATGAGTCGCTCGGCATATCCGATCACACCCGCCGCCCATGGTGCGGCGAGCTGTCCGAGCACTTGGTCAAGCATGTAATTGATCTGCACCGCTCCCGCGCCGAGCGCGGCGATAAAGGTGTTGCGCCAAACAAGCCGAACCTTCTCAGACCTCCATCCCCTAAACTGCGGCAGCGGTCTCACGCCGACCCTGGACATGCAGACGAACATAAACGCCATCTGCGCAAAACCGCCGAGCAGAATCGCTCCGGCGACCCAGTAGATCCGCGCGGACGCCGAGACATCGGGAATCAGCAGCAGAACGCAGAGCGCGACAATCCAGATGATGTTGAGAAGCGCGGGCATGAAACTGGACGCCTTGAACCGCCCGAGCGCGTTGAGTACGCCCATGCCGAATGCCGCTCCGCAGATCGCAAGCATATAAGGGAGGAGAATCGCAATCAGCTTGACGGTGACGTTCATCCGGTATTGCGATTCCGGAGCGACCGTCGCGCTGCCGACGACAAAGAGCGCGACGAAGCCGATCGCGACGACCGCTCCAACCATCAGCAACATCATCGTGATTACGGCACGAGCTAGACGAGAGGCCTTTTCGAGTCCGACAGACTCCACCTCGCCCTTGAACACCGGCACGAATGCAGCCGTCAGTGCGCCCTCACCGAAGAGCTTGCGCGCCATGTTCGGAATCGCGAACGCGAGCGTGAACGCACTCTGTTCGATACCCGCGCCGATAAGACGCGACTGTAGCATCTCGCGCGCAAGGCCGAGAAAGCGGCTCACCATCGTGAACCAGCCAACCATGAACACATTCTTAAGCGTGCTCACAACAGCGGAGTAACCCCCTTCTTCAGAATGACGTTGCCATACTTACGCGTTTCACCGGTGATGACAATCGCATAAGCCTTCTTCGCCCGCTCGTAGAATGCATTGCGCTCCATCTGCTCAATCTTGCCCTCATACCCAAGCGCAGAACGATAAGCCTGCTCGACAGTTGGGTCCAACACATCACCGGGAACCGCAGACATCATCACTACCGGCGTTGCATAGGAGTCGAGCTCGAAAAGTGGGATGATGCCGGCCAGGAGCTTATCTGCCTGAATGCCGTCGGCGCGCAGCACTCGAACGTCACCGAGACGCGCGAACAGATGACCTGGAAAATGCGCGTCAGCAAACACGATCTCGTCCCCATGCCCCATTTCGGCAAGGACTTTGAGCAATTCCGGAGATACGACCGGAGAAATTCCCTTGAGCATTACTGTCCCTTTCTCAATCAGTTCACACGATAAGCATGCAGTCTCCGTAGGAGAAGAACATGTAGTTGTTCCTTACGGCCATTGAATAAGCGCAGAGCACGCGTTCACGTCCGGCGAGCGCCGAAATCATCATCAAAAGCGTTGACTGCGGCAGATGGAAGTTCGTCAGCATGCAGTCGCAGACCTTGAAATGATACGGCGGATAGATGAAGATGTTGGAAGCGCCGCTACCGGGAGTTATCAGGTTATAGGTGGAGGGCGACAGCGGAGTTTCTCCGTTGTCATTATACGCGGCGACCGTCTCCAGCGTACGTACGGTAGTCGAGCCGCAGCAGAAGACGCGTCCGCCGCGACGCTTGCACGCGTTGATCGCCTCGGCCGCCTCCGGCGGGACGGTGAACGCCTCGTAGTCCATCTGATGATCTTCGATGTTGTCGGCCTTCACGGGACGGAACGTGCCGGGTCCGACATGCAGCGTGATCGCGACGCGCTTCACGCCCTTCGCCTCGAGCGCGGCGAAGATCTCCGGCGTGAAATGGAGTCCCGCGGTCGGCGCGGCGACGGAACCCACCTCGCGCGCGTAGATCGTCTGATAACGTTCGCGGTCCGCCTTCTCCTCTTCTGCGGTCCCTTCCCGCTTCACATACGGCGGCACGGGAGTATGGCCGAACTCGTCGAGGAGATCCATCAGCGGACGCTCGCACACGAACTCCACCTGCCACATGCCGATGCCAGAGAGCGGCTTGAGCAGGCGCACCGTAAGCTCGCGATTCGGACCGAACACCGCCTCCTGTCCCTCGCGACACTTCCTGCCCGAGCCGATGATGCAGTTCCAGCGAAGCGAGGTTGAGGTCGAGGATTGAGGTTGAGGCGGGAGATTGGGATCTCCGTCCATCGGGGCAGGATTCACCAGCAGCACTTCGATGGCGCCATGAGTATCCGGCCATTCGCCGATGAGACGAGCGGGGAACACCTTCGTGTCGTTGACGACAAGCAGATCGTTCGGCGTGATATAGTCAACGATGTCGGCGATATGTTTGTGCTCGAGCACGCCGGTATCACGATGGAGCACCATCATCTTCTCGGTGCCGCGCTTCTCCGCAGGGTGCTGCGCAATGAGCCGCTCAGGGAGCGGATACCAGAACTGACGCGTTTTCATACGTTGAGAAGTTGAGAGGTTGAAAGGTTGAGAAGTTGAGGGGTCTGGGAGTTCGGCAGGATCACTTCTTGCCGCGGAAGTATTCGATGGTTCTCCTGAGTCCGTCATCCAGCGGAACCTTCGGTTCCCAGCCGAGCAATTCCTTCGCGAGCGTGATGTCGGGACGGCGTTTCTTGGGATCGTCGCCGGGAAGCGCCTTGAATACAAGGCGAGAAGTTGGAGTCGGGAGTTGGAGTTGGAGAGCGGAATCTTTAACCAGCTTCAGCGTCTTTTCGGCGAGCTCGCGGATCGTATATTCGCCAGGGTTACCCGTGTTGATCACGGGGGCACCGAGCTTATGCGCCTTGGTAAATTCGCGCACACGCTTCTTCGAGAGCTTCATGTACTTGCGAAACGCGTTGATGAGGTCGTCGCAGTACTGGAACGAACGCGTCTGACTGCCGTCGCCGTAGATCGTGATGTCCTCGTTGCGAAGCGCCTGCGTGATGAAGTTCGAGACCACACGGCCGTCCTGCGGATGCATGCGCGGTCCGTAGGTATTGAAGATGCGCACCATCCGCGCGTCGACATCGAACTCGCGAATACAGTCCGCAACCAGCGTCTCGCCCACTCGTTTGCCTTCGTCGTAGCAGCTGCGGATGCCAATCGTGTTGACATTGCCCCACTGATGCTCCTCCTGCGGATGCACCAGCGGATCGCCGTAGATTTCGCTCGTCGAGCAATGGAGCAACTTCGCGTTATCACGCAATGCGAGCTCGAGGCAGAGGAGGACGCCCTGGACGGACGTCATCGTCGTGAACATCGGACGCGCCTGATAGTGGATCGGCGAGGCGGGACATGCGAGATTGTAGATCTCGTCGAACTTCACGCCCTTGAAGCAGGCACTCTTCGCGGAAATATCGGTGACATCCCTCTTCAAGAAACGGAAGCGCGGATTATCCGCAAAGCTCCTGAGATTCTCCCTGGTGCCCGTGTATAGATTATCGACCGCCAGGACCTCGTACCCATCCTTGAGCAGCCTCTCGCAGAGATGGCTTCCGAGAAACCCCGCCCCGCCGGTCACCAACGCCTTCTTCATCTGACTCCTCTCTGCCAACCACCAACTCACTGATGGATCCGCTCGTTCGCCGCGGCAACCTTCGCCTTCAGCTCCTCCTTGTGCGCGCGGAACTTCTCACGGAGATCAGCATCGGCGATGCCGAGGATCTGGACCGCGAGGAGCGCTGCGTTGACGGGCCCAGCGTTGCCGAGCGCAACGGTGGCAACCGGAACTCCACCCGGCATCTGAACGGTGGCGTAGAGCGCATCGAGTCCGTTAAGGGCGCCACCCGCTACTGGAATTCCGATGACCGGCAAAACTGTCGCGGCCGCGAGAACTCCGCCGAGATGCGCCGCGCCGCCGGCGGCGGCGATCACGACCTTGAGTCCGCGCGCCTCCGCGGTTTTAGAATACTCGATCGCGACTTCCGGTGTGCGATGCGCGCTGATCACGCGAGTCTCGTATGCCACACCGAACTTATCAAGCGTGTCGCAGGCCTTCTTAACGAGCGGCCAGTCCGAATCACTGCCCATCACAATTCCCACCAACGGTTTGTCCATAATATGTTCCTTTCCTAGAAATCCGAAATCAAACTCAAGATATCAAACCAATCTCCAATGCCCTGCATATTATAACAAAAAAAGACGCCTGAGGTTTCAGTCCCTCAGGCGCCCTACTGCGGATCAACTCCGCTGACCTTTACTTCTTGGCGGCCTTCTTCGCAACCTTCTTCACTACCTTCTTCGCGGGCGCCTTCTTAGCAGGGGCCTTCTTCGCGGGAGCCTTCTTGCAGCACGCCTTCTTGCAGCACGCCTTCTTGGCCGGAGCCTTCTTAGCAGGAGCAGCCTTCTTGACAGCAACCTTCTTAACCGAGACCTTCTTGGCCGGAGCCTTCTTAGCAACCTTCTTGGTAGCCATATCGTTTGATCCTTTATCTTAGTCAGATCCCGACGGCACCCACTTGTGTGAGCAACTTCCGCGGTATCTGTTTGGTATGATACAAAATATTCTTCATGCATGCAAGCACAAAATTCAAATTATTTTACTCTCCGCGAGAATCTAAATCTTACAACAAACTGGAACGGCTACAACATCAGGTTTGATATAATATTGGCGATGAAGAGAAAATTCTTAGTCGGGTCGATTGCGAACACTGAAGCGATCGAAAAACTCAACCCCTTCTTTGCGAAGGCGTTTGCGTTTCTAAAGCGCGCGGATCTCGCGACCTTGTCCGCGGGGAAATACGAAATCGCCGGAGACGATTGTTTCGCGATGATTAACGAGACTTCGCTCAAGCCGATCACCGAGGGCAGATGCGAAGCGCATTCCAAGTATATCGACATTCAGATGCCGGTTTCCGCGCCCGAGACGATCGGCGTCGCGGTTACTCCTGAATGTGCAATCGAAGGCGCGTTCAAGGATAACGACTGCGTATTCATGGACGTGCCCTTCGACACCATCGACCTCAAGCCCGGCGAATTCGCCGTATTCTTCCCACCCGATGACGCGCACGCGCCGTGCCTTACGAGGAAAGTGCAGGGTGCAGGGTGCAGCGTGCATAGAAAAGTCGTCGTCAAGGTCAGAAACATTTAACCGCCGCAACTCATCACTATTCACTCTTACTTCTTCACTTCTCTTATGCTCATTCCAAGCTTCCAAGTTGATCACACGAAAATCGTTCCCGGCATTTACATTTCGCGCACCGACTCAATTGAAGGCGGGTACGCGACGACTTTCGACGTGCGCATGAAAACTCCGAACAAGGAGCCGGCAATTCATCCAAACGCGATGCACACGATCGAACACATCGTCGCTACGTTCCTACGTAGCGATGAAGAATGGAAGGACCGCATCGTCTATTGGGGTCCGATGGGTTGTCTCACCGGCTGCTATCTGATTGTCAAAGGGCGTCCATCTCCGCAGGAGATTGCGCCGCTGCTGCTGCGCGCCTTCGAGCATTGCGCAGCCTACGAAGGCGAAGTGCCCGGCGCCACCGCGGTGAACTGCGGCAACTACCTGCTGCACGACCTGCAGATGGCGAAGTGGGAAGCGGCACGTTATGTCGATATCCTGAAGAACCGCCCCAGCTACGACTATCCGCAGGCCGAGCGCATTCAGACCGAGACCGGCCGCACGTTCTTCGACTCGTGATTTAAGCGAGCTTGGCGAGCTTCGTCGCGAGACCGATATAGGTCGCGGGCGTAAGCTTCATGAGCCGTGCCTTATCCGCGGTCGGAAGCGGCAGCGCCTTGATGAAACCACGCATGATCTCGGCATTCACCCGGCGTCCGCGGGTAAGTTCCTTGAGCCGCTCGTAGGGATGATCCATGCCGACCTTGCGCATCACGGTCTGAATCGGCTCGGCGAGGACCTCCCAGTTATGATCAAGATCTTCGGCGAGACGCTCAACATTAAGCTCGAGTTTGCCGAGGCCCTTGATCGTCGAACGAATCGCGATGAGCGTGTATCCGAAACCAACGCCCATGTTGCGAAGCGTGGTGGAATCGGTGAGGTCGCGCTGCATGCGCGAGATCGGAAGCTTGCGGGACATGAAGCCCATCACCGCGTTCGCAAGGCCGAGATTACCCTCAGAGTTTTCAAAGTCGATCGGGTTTACCTTGTGCGGCATCGTGGAGGAGCCGATCTCGCCCTTGATCGTGCGTTGCTTGAAGTAACCCATCGAGACGTACATCCAAACGTCACGATCGAAATCGAGGAGTACCGAATTCCAACGCTGGATCGCATCGAAGAGCTCGGCAATGCCGTCATGCGATTCAATCTGGGTGGTAAGACGATTCTGACGGAGCCC
The DNA here is from genome assembly GCA_946055075.1 of uncultured Verrucomicrobiota bacterium. Taxonomy (GTDB): domain Bacteria; phylum Verrucomicrobiota; class Kiritimatiellia; order RFP12; family UBA1067; genus UBA1067. The sequence continues at coordinate 9,123 of CAMGEN010000043.1, forward strand.
AAGCGACTTGATCACCTTTTCGGACAGCTTCTCCCAGTCGACGTCGGGATACGCGGAGAGATGTGCATTGAAGTTGCCGACCGCGCCGTTCATCTTCGCGGGCATCACAAGACGATCGATCTCGCCGGCTTGACGCTTCAGACGCGCAGAAACAACGGCGAGCTCCTTGCCGACCGTCGTCGGCGACGCGGGCTGTCCGTGGGTATGCGCGAGCATCGGAACCTTCGCGTATTCCTTCGCCATCGCTGCGATTTTCACGGTGCACTCATCCATCGCTTTGCGAAGAACCGCTTTACCGTCGCGGAGCATCAGCGCATGGGACATGTTGTTGATGTCTTCGGAAGTGCAGCCAAAGTGAATAAATTCGGTGCGGCTCTTGAGCGAGCTCGTCGCGACCTTCTCTTTTAAGAAGTATTCGATCGCCTTGACGTCGTGATTCGTCGTCTTCTCAATGTCCTTCACGCGCTGCGCGTCTTCACAGGTGACGTTCGCGGCGATTTCGCGAAGCGCCTTGCGCTCCTTTGCCGAGAGCGACTTGCACTCCTTGATGCGCTTGTCATCGCACAACGCCTCAAGCCATGTGCACTCAACGAGAATACGGCGCTTGATGAGCCCGTATTCGGAGAAGATCTCCTTAAGTTCTTCGCACTTTGACGCATAGCGTCCGTCAATCGGGGAAATCGCAGTGAGCTTATCGGTATTCATAATTGGAAGTATTATATCAAATTAGAGTGCAGAGTGCAGAGTGCAGAGTGCAGAGTGCAGAGTGCAGAGTGCAGGGTGCAGGGTGCGGGGGCTAATGTTTCGCCGGAGACGGCTTTGGTGTTGTGGATGTGCGGAGCCGACGTATGAAAGCAGAAAGCATATTTGCAATCGACTGGGACTTTTCGAAAATTGCATCTTCTCGATTAATATACCCAAGCTCGATTGCAATTTCTAACTGCGTTTCACATTCGTAAACCGAGCCTCGAGCCTGAGCCAGGAAATGAGCGAAATCGGAATGCGACTCCCTGCCGAAACCCTCTGCAATATTACTTGGAATAGACACCGAAGCTCTCCTTAGCTGATCACTCAGCGCATACTGCTCGAATCTCGGAAACTTCTCTAGTAGCGCGTAAATATTCAGCGCATACGCTTTTGCCTCTTGCCAAACCGCCAATTCTCTGTAACTTTTCATAAACTCTGCACCCCGCACCCTGCACCCTGCACCCCGCACCCTGCACCCTGCACTCTGCACCCTGCACCCTGCACCTTACAGTTCCGTTGCCGCGTCCATCGGACACTGTCCAGTGCGTTCGCGATTGAGGATCATCGGCACGACTTCTCCCGCTTCCACGATGATGCCGCGCGATTCAAGATAGCGTTTCGCCGGGTCCGAGACCACAGGAGCGACGACCTTACGGACCCCTGCCTGGGCGTGCAATTTCGCCGCGGCCTTGCCAACGACCTTATCGGCGACGATTGCGCCACGCAGGATGTCGCCCTTCTCGGCGATCGCCTCCTTGATGGGCGCGATCATATGGGATTCGGATTTAAAGACGATGACGCCATCCCTGGCGACGACTAAAGACTTTCCCTGCGAGAGGAGCGCCTTCATCTCGGCGATGAGATCCGCTTCGGCAATCGGCCTCACCACACGGTGATACTCATTCGCGACAACGCTAATTGCGGTCAATGGACGGGCGGGACAATAATGTTCGCACGCTCCGCAACCGATGCAGGCATTCTCATCAACGACCGGGAATCCGTTGATAAGCCTGACTGCCTTCACAGGACAATGTTTCTCGCACGCATGACACTCATCACCGACGGTGTTGCGGATGCAGCGTTCCTTGCTCCACACCGCAAAGCCGACATGAATATCGCGCTTATCCTGGATCTTCACATTCTCAATCGCGTTCACCGGACACACCACTCCGCAACGATTACAATCCGGCTTACAGTGTCCGTAGCGGAAATCGAGTTCCACCTTGCCGAGACGCGAGAGCTTCGTCGATGGACGCAACACCTTCTCCGGACACGCAGCGACACAGAGATGACATCCGAGACAGCGCTTCGCGAAACGCTCCGCGCCACCGGCACCAGCGGGAAGCAGCGGGATTTCGCGGGACTGACGACTAGCCCACGACACTTCGGCATAACCACCGTCGGTGGTCTTCTCTTCGGCAATCGCCGTTCCCGCGAGCGCAGCGGATCCGATCAAGAATTCTCGGCGATTCATGCGTATTCCTCCACGAAAGCGGCGATGCTATCCATAATGTCCGGGATGTTGATATGCTGAGGGCAATGCGGCGTACAGCGTCCGCATCCGATGCATCGATCGGCACGACGTCGCGGATCTGGCACCATCTCCTCGTAGCGTCGGCGGAGTTCCTTGCGATTCCCGATCTTCATCGTACGGACCTCGTTGATGAAGCGGATCAGCGAAACGATGTCGAGTCCGTAAGGACACGGCATACAGTAGTTACACATGTTGCAGGGAACATCCCCGCTGCCGACGAACGCCCCCGCTGCGCGTTCAAGCGCAACGCGTTCCTCGTTAGAGAGCGGCTTAAGGGGAGAAAATGTCGCGATATTCTCACGGATGTGTTCTTCCAAGGTCATGCCAGAAAGAACCGTAAAGATGTTCTTGTGGGATGCGAAAAAGCGGAACGCCCATTTCGCGGGGGTGGCTTCGGGATTCAAGTCGATGAACTCCTTACGGACATGGTCCGGCGGATTCGCAAGCCGGCCTCCGAGCAGCGGCTCCATCACCATCATCTTAATGCCGCGGCGCTCGAGTTCCCGGTAATAGCGTTCAGAGTCGACGTTACGCGCATTGACTTCGGAGGCATGATGCCAGTCGACGTAGTTCGCCTGGATCAGCGCGACATCCCACGGGTGGCGTCCAGAATCATGTTCCTTCATCAGCCATTCGAAGCGTGGGAAATCGCCATGAATTGAGAAGCCTATCTTGCGGATGCGTCCAAGCTTCTTCTGCTCGAAGAGCCAATCAAGCATTCCGTTCTTAATGAAGCGGCTCTCGAAATCTTTTCCGGCAACACTATGGATGAGATAGATGTCAAGGTAATCGGTGCGGAGATTCTTCAGAGTCTTCTCAAACATCTCCTTTGACTTTTCGGCCGGCCACTGATTCTTCGAGAAGTTAGAGAGTTTCGACGAGATCACATAGCTGTCACGAGGGTAACCACTGACGGCTAGCGCTTCACCAAGGCAGCGCTCCGAATCTCCGCGGCAATACGCCGGCGAAGTATCGAAGACGTTAATTCCGCCATCCAGCATCGCCTTGACTTGAGCGTTAAGACGCTTCTGATCTATACTAGCATTGGAATAGCCTTCCTTAATCCAGGAATTCGCATGCCCGCCGTCAATCGTCGGCATACGCATAGCACCGTATCCGAGCAACGAAACGCCGTCCCGCTTCGTCATCATCGTCGGATTCACCACGCTCGCCAACAATGTTCTTAATGTTATCATCGTGATTTATATCTGAAGTCAGTTAAGATCATAGAACGCAAGTCGCTATCGTGATTTGCGTTCTATGCCTTGCATCGCTTGCACTTGGCGCAGCCCTTGCCGACTTTGTCGCCTTTCGAGCAGTATTTGGATATCTGATTGAAGGCGGTCCCCCAGGGACAGATCCAGTTGCACCAGAAGCGTCCGCGGGAAACGAGCGAGATGACGAGCACCACTACGAGCGGCACATAAGCGAGCGCGGCCAGCACAGCATCAGCCTCTGGAGAGAAAAAGGTGTAGGCAACGGCGCGACACACGATCGAATATGGGTCGGCGAACGGTTTGACAATATATAGCGCCGAGACGAAGAACGATGCGATGTAGAGGAAGAATATGGTCCAGCGACAAATACGTTGCGCCCGCGACTCAGATAGCCGTGTACACACGCGGCGAGGTCCGCGAAATCCGCGCACGGCCGATTGCATCAACCCCAACGGACACACGTAACAACAAAACAAGCGAAGGTTCATTTGGCTATATTATATCAAAATTGGTGTCGGATACGAGATGCGGAACAATGCGGAACAAAGCACCCTTATCCCACTTTTTCTGGGGTAATTTATCCCAGTTTCCCCTTCTTTTTCGTCGT
>CAMGEN010000044.1:0-12378 GCA_946055075.1 uncultured Verrucomicrobiota bacterium
GGACCGGTAGCTCAGTCGGTCAGAGCTGGGGACTCATAATCCCTAGGTCGTGGGTTCAAGTCCCGCCCGGTCCACCCTCTTTAATTACGCTTTCCGAGGAGGGAGTTTGATGCCAGGCTTGATGCTGGCCTTAGGCGGTAGCTTTAGCCCTGTTGGCAACGACGGTTTAGTCGGTAGTTTCACACCAGGTTTGAAGCCACCGATTGTCGGCTTGCGGATCGCGCCTCCGACTTTGGGCAGTTTAAGTGCTGTCTTTTGAATGTCGATTGCAGGCGTTTTTGCCGTGCTGGACGGAGCGATGGGTTCGAGCGGAGAAAGTGGTTCGAGTGGTTCGAGAGGCTCTAGTGGAGCAATGGGCTCAAGCTCGACAAGCGGCTCCAGTTCAACTGGTTCTAGCGGCGTGATAGGCTCAACCACATCAATCGGCTCAAGCGCTGGGGCCGGTGCTGGAGCGGGGGCCGGTTTCGGTGCTGGAGTTGGAGCTGGGGCCGGTGCTGGAGCTGGGGCCGGTTTCGGTGCTGGAGTTGGAGCGGGGGCCGGTTTCGTAACTGCTGGTGAAATCGGTGACACTGCCGGCGGTGGTTCCGCGGCAGTAACTGGAGCTGGGACTTCTTCGTCAAAGGATACTGACATGTCAATTAGACCGAAGCGTAATGCGTCGTTTTTCTTCAGAGGTACTTGGCCTTCGATCTTCTTGCCGTTGATGAGTGATCCGTTGGTTGAGCCGAGGTCCTCTACTTTCCAGACTCCGTCCGCGAAGAAGATGCGCGCGTGGTGACGTGAAATGCTGTTGATGATCGGGGCGATAGTGTTGCCGATTTCGCGGCCGATGGTGATGTTTGTGTCGGTGTCGAAAATGTAACCGATGATTACATTCTCGATTTTCGCGATGATTTTGATTTTCATAAAAGTTATTATATCACAAAATTTGTGATTCTTGCAATTTGGGAATATGGTATAATACTTTCTGCTATGATAAATAAGATTAATCGCAGGTCGTTTTTGGGCGGCATGTTGGCCGCCGGTTCTGCTCCGTTTTTATTCAATGGTTGCGCGACGAGATTTGTCGCCAACAACAAAATAAACATCGGAGTAATTGGGTACGGGCGTATTGCGCATGGAATGGATGTCCCGTGCACGATAAAGTATACCGATCGTTGTCGGTTTACTGCGGTATGTGATCTTGATTCGAAGCGCCGCGAATACGGAGCGCAATGCATTAAGGCGCATTATGCGAAGCTCCTTGGTGAAATTGACGCGCCGGTAAAGCAGTACGCAGATTATCGTGAGTTACTTGCCGATCCGTCAATCGACGCGGTGATGCTTTGCATTCCCGATCACTGGCACGCGATCATAGCGACCGACGCGGTGCTGGCTGGCAAACATATCTATCTGCAGAAGCCATTCACCCAGACGATCGAAGAAGGTCGGGTTCTGCGCGACCTCGCGATGATGAGGGGGACGGTCTTGCAGGTAGGTTCCTGGCAGCGATCGAAGCCGCAGTACGAACTTGTCTGCAATCTCGTGCAGCAGGGGCGTATCGGTGATGTCGTTCGGGTGGAGGTCGGTTGCGGCCTCGACAAGGAGGGTGGCAGTTCTGTCGCGGAGCCAGTTCCGGAGAATCTCGATTACGATACCTGGCTCGGCCCGACGCCAGGGCCTGATGTGACGCCTTATAACTGGACGCGTGTCCACAATCAGGACCTCAAGCACATTAATGATCGCCCAGGCTGGATTCAACTCGAGCCGTATGGTTGGGGGATGATCACCAATTGGGGTGCGCATCAGATCGATGTTGCGCAATGGGGCCTCGGCATGGATGATTACGGGCCAGATTCCGTCGAAGGGACTTGTGAGCGCATGTCTACCGCTGGCGGCAAGCTTTGGAACGTCCACACCAAATACGACCTTCATTATTCCTATAACAACGGCAAGACGGATGTCAATGTCTCCGATAAATATCCGATGGGCATCAAGTTCATCGGCGAGAAGGGCGACTGGCTTTACTGTATGCGCGGCGAGTCCGTCACGGCGTCCGATCCGAAGGACGCGAAGGCCGGCGAGATGATGCCGCTCATGGCGTCCGACAAGAGACTTCTCGAGGCTCTCCCCGAGATGCAGGATCATTTCGAGAACTGGCTCGAGGCGATCGCTTGTAACGATCCTAAGTTCACGAAGACCAATGCCTGGACCGCCCAGCGTTCTGCCACCGCCTGCACGCTTGGCTACATGTGCATGAAGACCGGGAAGAAGATCTGCTGGGACCCGAAGAACGAGAAGCTGCTCACGTCCGAAGCCGAGTATCTGATGAAACCTTTCGCCCGCGGCAAGTTCAACCTTGACCGCGCCTATGCGGCGCTGGCTGGGAAGTGAGATGCTGAAGTGAGATTTGTGATATGATAAACGGAAGTGCAAACTGACAAGAAAGGAGTCTTCATTATGTTCAGTCAGTTCTATCTCGGTGCGATCAAGAAATATGCGGAATTCAGTGGCACGGCTACGCGTCAGGAATTTTGGATGTTCGTACTCTTCAATCTGCTAGTCTCGATTGGCGTCAGCATCATCTCTGGGATCCTCAGGATTCCCGTGATGGCGGATCTCTACACTCTCGCGATGTTAATTCCGGGGCTCGCTATCGGAGCTCGCCGTCTTCACGACATCGGCAAGAGTGGCTGGTGGCAGCTTATCGCCCTCGTTCCGGTGATTGGCATCATCATTCTTATTGTCTTCTGGGCTCAGCCGACCAAGAACAGTGAGCCGGTGTCGGCGGTTTGATGACTTACGATCTCGTTGAGATCTTTGAGTCGCTTCAAGGCGAGGGACGCAATACTGGGCGTCCCTGCCTTTTTTTGCGTTTCGCCGGTTGTAACCTCGCATGTCCGTGGTGCGATACTTCAATTGAGCGGCGTTTTTCGATGACGCTCGACGAGTTGGTTGCCGAGATTTCGCGGTATAAGGCGAAAAGCGTGATTCTGACCGGTGGAGAGCCGACGGTCCGTGCCGGAATGTCAGAGCTTGTCGCAGCACTTAAGGCAAAAGGCTATTGGGTTGCGATTGAGACGAACGGCACGTCTGAACCTGAATGGTTTGCATTGCTTGATTATATTGCGTGTTCCCCGAAGGTCGAATTCCCAGAGGCGGTCGCGCTGACGCGTGCAAATGAGGTTCGGGTGGTAGCGTCTTCGGAGGCGGCAGTGGATTTCTGCAAGATTATTCGCGGCAGAATCGCCGCGGAAGACTATTACATCTCCCCGTGCGATCATGAGGGGAAAGTCGATCTTGCTACTGCGAAGATCGTTTTGTCACGGCTTGAAGGCTGGTCGCTTTCGGTTCAGCTCCATAAAATCCTCGGATTTCGTTGATTTTCTGATAATTGACGAAAGCGCTATGGATTGTGGTTGGGTTGCGACGTAACCACAATTTTTGGTATAATGATAGATAATATGGCAAAGGATTACGGAGATACCAGTATTAAGACGCTGGATCCGGTGACGCACATCAGAACCCGTCCCGGAATGTATGTGGGTGAGCCCGGAACGGGCGCGATGTACCATGATTGCATTTACATCCTCATGAAGGAGGTCATCGACAACTCTATTGATGAGTTCGTCATGGGGGCTGGCAAGAAGATCGACGTCACTGTGAATTACGACACCGGTGAGACCAGTGTGCGAGATTACGGGCGCGGGATTCCGCTCGGCAAGGTAGTGGACTGCGTATCGCAAATGAACACTGGCGGCAAGTTCGATTCCGACTCTTTCCAGTTTTCCGCCGGTATGAATGGTGTCGGCACGAAGGCGGTCAATGCACTATCTGAGTTCTTTGAGGTGCGGTCTTATCGTGAAGGCGAGTATTCAGAGGCGTATTTCAAGGAAGGTAGGCTGCAGTCCAAGAAGCGTGGTAAGGATAAGGAGAATCAGCATTCTGGCACTTATATCCACTACAAGCCGGATGTCAAGGTGCTGAAGAACTTCAAGGTCCGCGAAGAGCATGTTGTACGTCGTATGCGTATGTACGCGTATGTGAACGCGGGGCTTACCATCCGGCTGAACGGGCAGGAGATCTGCTCCGATCATGGTTTGGCCGACCTGATTGCGGATGAGGCGCAGTTTGAGAAACTTTACGCTCCGTTTCACATCAAGACCAAGAATTTCGAGATCATCTTCACGCACACCAACCGGTTCGGCGAGGAGTATTATTCGTTCGTTAACGGACAGTACACTACGGACGGCGGCACGCATCTGACTGCGTTCAAGGAGGCGCTTACCAAGGCGCTTAACGAGTATGACTCGAAGAAGAAGTTTGATGGTGATGATATCCGTGACGGGTTGATCGGCGCGGTCTCGCTCCGAATCATGAATCCCGTATTCGAAGGGCAGACCAAGATCAAGTTCGTGATGAACGATATTCGGTCGGACCTCGTCAAGGAGATGCAGAAGGAGATCCTTTCCGCGCTTCACCGTTCGTCTTCCGAGACGGATAAGCTTATCGCGAAGATCGAGGAAACAGGCAAGATCCGCAGCCAGCTCAATACAATCAAGAAGCAGGCCCGCGAGCGTACGCAGGCGGTTTCGGTGCGTGTACCGCAGTTGAAGGACTGCAAGAACCATCTGAAGCTTGACAAAGTCAATAAGAAGACTGGAAAGCCCGAGGGTGATGACACGATGATCTTCCTTACCGAAGGTCAGTCCGCCGGCGGCACCCTTGGTCTCGCACGTGACACGATGACGCAGGCGGTCTTCTTTCTGAAGGGTAAGCCGCTCAATACGTGTGGACTCAATAAAGATGTCCTATACAAGAACGAGGAGTTTTTCAATCTCATCAAGACCCTGGATATAGAGGAGACGCTCGACCATCTCCGTTACTCGAAGATTATCTTCGCGACCGACGCCGATGTGGACGGGCTCCATATTCGCATGCTTCTCACGACGTTTTTCATGCGTTTTTACCGCCAACTCATCTCTGACGGCCGCGTCTTCATCCTCGAAACACCGCTTTTCAGGGTCCGCAATAAGAAGGAGCACTATTTCTGCTACACCGATCAGGAGCGCGAGGCGGCGATCAGGAAGTGCGGCAAGGGTTGTGAAATCACGCGATTCAAGGGCCTCGGCGAAATCGACAAGGACGATTTCAAGGGTTTTATCGGCAAGGATATTCGTCTTACTCCGGTGACCTGTTCCGACGATATTGACGTAGAGAAGACGATTAAGTTCTATATGGGGCAGAACACCCCGGAGCGTAAAGACTATATCATGGAGAACCTCGTATGCGATTCAAGCGAATTCTGATCCTGTTTGGCGTGGTGGCGGACGGACGTAAATACCGCGATTGAACGCGCGAATGAAGGCGAGAAGTAAGAGGTAGTGATCCCGATTCCTACGAAGAAGAAGAAATAATGAGCAATAAAGCACCAAAGAGCATACTGGACGATCTGGATTTGTTTTCCGATAAGAAGGCAAATGCCAACGGGCTCACAGGATCGGGTCCGATGCGCGAACTCTACGATTTCAATTTCAAGCAGTATTCCGCCTATGTCATCTGCTCTCGCGCGATTCCAGCGCTTGAGGACGGCCTGAAGCCCGTGCAGCGACGCATCATGCATTCACTGTTCGAGAAGGATGACGGACGCTACACCAAGGTCGCGAACATCGTCGGCCACACGATGCAGTACCATCCGCATGGCGATGCCTCTATCGGCGACGCGCTGTGTGTGCTCGCGAACAAGTTGTGGGGCAAAGACAAGGGATATCTCATCGACGGACAGGGCAACTACGGCTCGCTCTTAACTGGCATGCCGCATGCCGCGACGCGTTACATCGAATGTCGTCTCACCGAACTTGCGCGCAAGGAGGTCTTCAACCGCAAGACTACGGCGTATGTGCCGAACTATGACGGACGCAAGGAGGAACCAGTCTTTCTTCCAGCGAAGATCCCGCTCCTCCTCATGCTCGGCGCGGACGGCATCGCGGTCGGCCTCTCGACTTCGATTCTGCCGCACAACTTCATCGAGCTCCTTGAGGCCGAGATCGCTATCCTGCAGAAGAAGCCGTTCGAGATATTTCCCGATTTCCAGCTCGGAGGTGTCATGGACGTCTCCGAGTACCAGGACGGACTCGGCAAGGTGAAGGTCCGTGCGAAGATCGAGAAGGAAGGCAAGTCGCTCGTCATCACCGAGCTTCCGTGGGGCGAGACGACTGATTCCATCGCCGAATCGATTGAGGATGCAATCAAGAAAAAGAAAGTGGGGGTTCGCAAACTCCACGACCTCACTTCGGATACGGTCCGTATCGAACTCGAGCTTCAGGCTGGAGAGAATCCCGACAAGGCGATGGCCGCGCTTTACGCGTTTACGAACTGCGAGAAGTCGCTTTCGTCGCGTCCTATCGTGCTCGACAATGGACGTCCCAAGCAGATGTCCGTCTCTGAGATCCTCCGCCGCAACGTCGAACGCCTTATGGCGCTCACGAAGAAGGAGCAAGAGATCCGACTCCAGGAACTAGACGACCTCTTCCACGCCCGTACCCTCGACCGTATCTTTATCGAAGAGCGCATCTACAAGCGCATCGAGAAGGAGAAGACGATGGAGGGAATTCTCGCGACGGTGAAGGAGGGTTTCAAGCCGTTCCGCAAGGAGCTCCGCCGCGATGTCACGGACGAGGACATCGAGCGACTCCTCAAAATCCCGATCCGCCGCATCTCCCAGTTTGACATCAACAAGAACCACGAGGAGATCAAGGCGATACGCGACGAGGAACGCGATGTTAACGACAACCTCGTTCACCTCAAGGCGTTTGTCGTCAAGTACCTCAAGGGACTTGTTAAGGAGTACGGCAAGAAGTATCCGCGTTGTACGCAGATCATGAAGGGCGCTTTCAAGCAGGTCGACGTCCGTGCCATTACCGCGTCCGAGCTCACGATCCGTTGGGACAAGGAGAATAATTACGTCGGTTCCGGAATACGCGGAGGCGATGAGGTCTTCAAGTGCTCGTCGCTGGACGAGCTCATTCTCGTCTGGAAGGACGGGCGTTATAAGAAGGTGCAGCCAGAGGATAAGATCTTTGTCGACAAGGACCTTCTGTGCATCATTCGCTTCAATCAAGAGAAGGACCGCGAGTCGCGTGACTTCACCTGCGTTTACGAGGAGGGCGGCTATGGTTTCTCGTATATCAAACGCTTTCGGTTCGGCGGACTCATCCGCAACAAGGAATACCGGCTCGCCCCGGAAAAGCCGCGCTCGAAGATCCTTTTCTTCCAAGAGGGCTGTCCCGACACGATTTACGTGAAGTATAAGCCCGCGAAGAACCAGCGTATCCATCAGCAGCATTTCCTCCCCCGTGAACAGGTGACGCGCACGAATACCGAAACTGGCAAGCCCGAGAAGCAGGATGTCGTCTTGATCCGCGCCGCTGGCGCGAAGGGCAAACAGCTCTCTACCAAACCGATCGCCCGCATCTCGTCCGCAAAGGGATCCTGGTGGGACGAATCTGAGGCCCCGTCGAAAGGGCTTCTAGATTAAACGGCCGTTCGCCAAAGTAAGAAATTATGTTCGTATCGTTGATACTTGCTTCGTCATTGACGCTTCCTGTCTCTGAAGTAACGCTTCGTCCAGATGCGCTCAAGTCCACCTATCCAGGCAGAGTCGTCAGTATCGCGCAGGTCGATGTGATTCCTCAAGTTTCGGGCGAAATCAAGGAAGTTGCCTTTGCGAACGGCGCATCGGTTGGGGTCGGTGACGTCCTTTACCGCATTGATCCCGTGAAATACGAAGCGGCGGTTAAAAACGCAGAATCAAAGCTGGCGGAGTCGAAGGCTAACGCCCATTACGCCGAGATTTCGTACGAACGCCATAAGAAGCTGCTCGAGACCCACGCCGTGTCGCTGGATGCAGTTGATAATGCGTTGTCGCTCCGTGACAGCTCCCGCGCTGCTTTTGCCGCGGCGCAGGCTAATCTCGTTGCGGCGCAAGACGATCTCAAGCACTGCACGATCGTCGCGCCGATTGCTGGCAAGCTCGGCTCTACCGTGAAGACCGTCGGCAACTATGTAACCGCCGGTTCGCTTGTGCTGGTTTCGATCGTCCAGCACGATCCGGTGCGCGTCTCTTTCTCAATCTCCAATCGTGAGCTTCTCGAACTCACGAGCGGTGCTGGGCGTCGCGCGAAGGATGATGCGAAGATCGAGATCTCGCTTGCGGACGGATCGACGTATGAGGGCAAGTGCGAAATCGAATACGTCGAGAACAGAGCGGACGAGACCACGGATACGGTAATGATGTACGCTAAGTGTGACAATCCGTCTCGTAAACTCGTTCCAGGAGGGACGGTGGCGGTATCGGTGATGTCGAAGAAGGGAGTGATGCGCCCCGCTATTCCGCCGACTGCGGTACTGCAGGATACTCAGGGTCCGTATGTGTGGATCGTCGGTGTGGATGGCGCGGTGGAGCGCCGCACGATCGCCCGCGGAAGGCTGCAGGGTGATTGGCTCTTCATTGAGAAGGGTCTTTCTGTCGGCGAGCGGATAGTTGCGGACGGCGCGCACCGTGTCCGTCGCGGCATGATTATCGAGGCCGCGAAATGAAGGGTTTCAGCCGCGTCTTCATTGAACGTCCCCGCCTTGCGTGGGTGGTGTCGATTATCCTTGTCCTTTGTGGCGCGGTCTGCTTGTGGCGATTCCCGATCTCCGAATATCCGAACATCACCCCGGTTACCATCACCGTCTCGTGCTCCTATACCGGTGCTAGCGTGAAGGATCTTTCGGATTCCGTTGGCGCGATTCTCGAGGACGAGATCAACGGTGTCGAAGACCTCTGGTACTTCAAGTCCTACTGCAATAACAAGGGCGCGTACAACTGCTACTGCACGTTCCGTCCTGGGACTCGTTCGAACGAAGCATTGATGAACGTGCAGAATGCGGTCAAACGTGCCGAGACGCGGTTGCCGGCCGAAGTGAAGCAGAACGGCATCTCCGTGAAGAAGCGTCCCGAAGACCGGATGGTGATGTACTGCTTCATGACGGACGGACGCAAGATGGATATCATGGAGCTGTCCAACTTCGTCGAGAAGAACGTAGCGGACGCCATCGCGCGCGTGCGCGGAGTCGGGCAGGTCGACACTTCGGGACGAACCTACGCGATGCGCATCTGGCTGGATCCGGTGAAGCTTTCTGGTCTCAACATCCCGATCTCCGAGATCAAGTCCGCGATTGAATCGCAGAACATCCAGGCAGCAGCCGGAACCGTCGGCGGCGAATACGCCAACAAATACCTCAACTTCAAGCTCAACGTCCAGGGGCGCCTCAAGACCAAGGAGGAATTCGAGAACATTGTCGTCCGTACCAATCCCGACACCGGCGCGCAGGTGCTGGTCAAGGATATCGCCCGCGTGGAACTCGGATGCAAAGGCTATACGATCAGGAGCCGCTTCAACGACAATCCGACCGTCTATCTTGACGTCTATAAGTCGCCGGAAGCGAACTCGGTCCTCACCGCCAGACGCGTGAAGAAGGAGATCGAGAAGTGGATCGCGCGCATGCCGGAAGGCGTCGAGGGGGTGCTAGCGGACGATTCCACGGCATTCACACTCGTCTTCCTCAAGGAGACGTTCGTGACGCTCCTGATTGCGCTTGCGCTGGTGATCCTCATCACCTACCTCTTCCTGCAAGACTGGCGCGCGACGTTCGTTCCCGCCATCGCGATTCCGATCTCGCTCATGGGCACGTTCGCGTTCCTTTATCCTTTGCATTATACGTTGAACGTGCTGACGATGTTCGGACTCATCCTCGTCATCGGTTCGCTCGTGGATGACGCGATTGTCGTCGTCGAGAATTGCCAAGCGCTGATGGCGCGGGAAGGGCTATCCCCGAAAGAGGCGGCGATCAAGTCGATGGACCAGATCACGAGCGCGATCATCGCGACCACGCTGGTGACGCTCGCATGCTACGTGCCGCTCGTCTTCTATACCGGCATGGTCGGCATGATGTATGTGCAGTTCGCGGTCACGATGTGCATTGCGCTGTGTCTTTCCACCGTCGTGGCGCTCGTCCTCTCCCCCGTCCTCTGCGCCTATATGCTCAAGTCTCCTTCGGTTCGTGCACCGCTGGTGTTCCGTCCGTTCAACGCGGTGCTCGACTTCTCCCGCGGCTGCTATCTCGGCTGCGTGCGGCTGCTCGTCCGTCGCGGATTCGTGACGCTGGTCCTTTTCGCGGCGGTCCTCTTCGCGCTCTGGTGGCTCACCGGCAAGGTGCCGACGGCGTTCTTGCCGAAGGAGGACCGCGGATACATTTCGTGGTACGGACGCCTCTCCGAGGGACAGTCCCTCGAGCGCTCGATTGCTATTGCGGACGAATTCCACGAGCGGGCTAAGAAGATTCCCGGCATTCAGTCCGTCTCCTCCCGTTGCGGCTCCAACGGCATGTGGGGCAACGGCGAGAACCTCTTCGGCGGACTCATCCGTCTGAACCACTGGGACGAGCGCACGACGCCGGATACACAGATCGATGCGGTTATGGATGCGCTCAAGCGCGAGACGGACGAACTATCTGCCGCAGAATTCGTCTTCACTCAGCCGGCGGCGATCAAGGGTCTCGGAGGCTCGTCCGGCGTCGGCTTCAACTTCGTCTCGATCACCGGTTGCGAGCCAGAGGAACTGCTGGCCGAGGTAGACGAGTTCACCGCCGCACTCAGGACCAATTCAATGGTCAAGGCGGTCGTGCACGGCTTCACTTGTGCGACCCCGCAGCTCGAGCTCAAACTCGACCGGCTTAAGGCGGAACTGCTGGGCGTATCGCCGAAGACGGTCTTCTCTACGCTGCAGAACAAGCTGGCCTCGTATTATGTCAATGACTTCAACATCAAGGGCGGCGTCTATCAGGTGAAGCTTCAGAACGATCCCGATTACCGCGGCGGAATCGAGGACGTGCTCGCGATCCGCATCCCGACCGCGAAGGGCGATGCAATTCCGCTTTCATCTCTTGGCTCGCTCGAGTACGTCGGCGGCGCGCGCGAAACGATGAGCTACGACAAGATGCTCGCGGCCTGGGTCGACGTCACTCCAATGCCAGGCGTGAGTTCGTCGGAGATCATGCGGCTGATCGAACGTACACCGCGCGCGGGTGGGTTTGATATCGAATGGGGTCCGGTACAGCTGCAGGAACAGGAGAACGAGGGACGGCTTCTGTGGCTGGTGCTTGCGGCGCTCGTCTTCGCGTACCTCTTCCTGGTCGCGCAGTACGAGAGCTGGACCATCCCGATTTCAGTGATGCTCTCCGTCGTCTTCGCTCTGACCGGTGCGTTCCTCGCGCTCTGGCTGACGAAGACAGCACTTTCGGTCTACGCCCAGCTCGGATGCGTAATGCTGATCGGACTCGCCGCGAAGAATGCGATCCTCATGGTAGAGTTCTCCAAGCAGAAACATGAGTCCGGCACCAGCATCGAAGACGCGGCCCTCGCCGGCGCGAAGCTCCGCTATCGTGCGGTGATGATGACGGCGTGGAGTTTTGTGATCGGCGTCCTTCCGCTGGCGTTCAAGTCCGGCGCTGGTGCTGGCGCGATGCGCTCAATCGGTATCTGCACGATGGGAGGCATGCTCGCGGCGACGATCGTCGGCATCGTCTTCGTGCCGACGCTCTACGCCTTCTTCCAGCGCCTCCGCGAGCGCTTCGTTCGCTCATGAGGATGATGAATATGGAAACATTACTGAAGGCGATCAAGAATGCCAAGTGTGTAGGCTGCCTCACCGGAGCAGGCGTGTCGACACTCTGCGGAATTCCCGATTTCCGCGGCCCCCAGGGGCTCTATAAGAACCCAGATGCAGAACGTATCTTTGACATCGATTGGTTCGACCGCGATCCTTCGGTTTACTACAACGGGTGTGCGGAGCTGGTCTACGGACTCGGTGAGTTCAAGCCGGGGCCCGTACATCATGCGCTCAAGCATCTCGAAGATGTCGGCAAGCTCAAGGGTATCGCGACCCAGAACATCGATATGCTTCATCAGAAGGCAGGTTCGTCTAATGTCTACGAGGTGCACGGTTCGCCGCTTCATCATCACTGCCGCCGTTGTGGGGACGAGAAGACCTTCGATGAAATCATGGAAATGCTCCGCTCTACACCTGCACCTCGAACCTACACCTCGGCAACGGTTCCCCATTGCAAGTGCGGCGGGGTGTATAAGCCGGACATCACTTTCTTCGGCGAGATGCTGCCGGAGTTCGCGTTTAAGTCCGCCCAGTCGCTTGCGATCAGGAGCGATGTCTTCCTGGTTCTCGGAACTTCACTCACCGTCTTCCCCGCGGCAGGACTGCCGCGGCTTACGCTGCAGGCCGGGGGAAAGGTCTTTATCGTCAACGCCCAGCCGACATCGCTCGACGAATACGCGGCAGG
>CAMGEN010000045.1:0-12076 GCA_946055075.1 uncultured Verrucomicrobiota bacterium
AGATGCGGAAGCATCTACATTTCTATTCTCTTCTATTCTATTCTTTTCTATTCTATTCTTCGCAACCGTGTTCGTTTTTTTCCTGTCTGCTTGTTCGTCGGCGTGTTCGCGGTTTGTTCGCGGTTTGTTCGCGGTTTGTTCGCGGTTTGTTCGCGGTTTGTTCGTCGGCGTGTTCGTTTTGGTGTTCGTCGTCTTGTTTTTACGTGACTTTCCAGACGCGGCACCAGCCGCAGCACGCTTCGCCGAGAGGTCGATGACAGGCTGTACAGTGAGGTAGGCGAATCTGGACGCGCGGTCCTCTTTCGCGCCATCGCGTCCGACTTCCGGAGGAATCTTCCCTTCGAACGCATAGTCTAAGATTGAGTCATAGAACGCGAGGCGGAGGGCTTCGTCGGTCTGGAGCTGCGCCAGGTCCCACCAATTTTTGTAGAATACGAGCTGATTCATAGTACGGGATTCCCTTCGGGTTTACTTCTTCTTGTCCGGATCCGGGGCGACCATGCCGCGCCTGACCGCATAGTTCGTCGCCGCCTTCGCGATGTTCGCCAGGATCTCAAGGCGTCCGATGAACTTCGCGTCGTCGTTAATCGCGGCCGAGAGCCATCCTACCTGCCCGCCGACGATGCCGACGTACATCTTCCACCAGACTGGATCCTTCACGCGGTCGAGCACCTTGTATTCGATCCCAGGCGATTCAACCGTGATCGGTCCAGGCGCAAGGTCTGGCGGATCGCCTTGCAGCTTCTCGAACGCGGCCGTGATCGCGTCGACGAGATCCTGCTTCGTCAGCAGCGTCTTCGGCTGCTCGGCGTTCTGCTTCTCCTCGCCGGACTTCAGCGCGGACTTCTTCGCAAGTTCCTTCAGATCTTTCTTATTCATGATTCTCCTTTAGTGACGTTCGACGAACATCGCGGACTTCGCGATGCGGCCATAGGTTAGATTGAAGACGACATTCTTCGCGCCCTCGGCGTCATATGCCCAGATGTCGCGATAGTCGCCGTTAGGCGTGTAGACGATGAAGCAGCTCTTCACTTCACACCTCCATCGAATACGACACGGTCGGCATGCGCCGCGTCAGCTTCACGTTCTGCCGCGGTCTGCTTCGCCTTCGCGTCACAGAGCACCCAGACGCACACAATCAGCGCGACGGCGACGCCTCCATAGATGAGGCCGCTGACAACATCAGCGACGAGCTGCGCGCGTTCCTGCCGCCGCAGGAAGCGACGATATTCCTCTCCCGGCGTGATGTTGGCCGGCTTCTTCGGATAGGGGAGCTCAGTCTTCATTAGACCTCCTTGTTTGAGACAGCTTTCCATGACGCGGCGAAGCGCTCGACGCTCTCGACCGTGACGCCGATCGCGCGCTTGCAGCCGGGAGGGACGACCGCGTTCAGATTCCCCTGGCGGACCCAGAGGACAATCGTCTTCGCGCGATTCTTCGCCGTCAGTCCGATCCGCTCGGCCGCGGCTTCGTATGACATCGTCAGCGGAGCCGTCGCCGGGACGGTTCCGTCGATGACGTGCTCGATCTTCTGCACCTGCTCGGGCGAGAGCCCCAGCCGCGGCAGATGCAGGATATTCAAGAGAAGTGATTTGTCTGACAGTTCCATATTATGCCTTCGGGTTCTATGAACCTTTACCCCGTGCGGAAGGGTTCATAGAACCTCACCGCCGAAGAACTACATCCTAGCTTGGCCGGTCTTTTTATTTGGGTTCATAGAACCCATACGGTTAAAAGAAGAACGCATGATGCGTTGCGCGAGATCCGCCGGGTCTTCACCTGTCTGCTGCACAAGGCGGTCGAAGCGACGACGGTCGGCGAGGTTGAGGTTAAGGACATGCGCGAGTGTTGACATTTTATTTTCTCCTTACTTGATTTTCTTCGATGACTTCATCGCCCGAATCTTCATCCCTGACTTCCTGGCGCGAGCGGCTTCGTTCTTCGCCTGCTCTTCAGCACACCAGAGATAATCTTCAGAAGAGAGCTCCGGATAGAGGCGACGAATCTCGCGACTGAAGAGCTCGTCGATGACTCCGCCGACATTCGGTTCTCCGCGCGTGTTGAAGAACTCGTTCTCGATCGCATAGCGACGAGCGCGAGCAACGTCCTCGAGAGTCGGGAGAACTTGAACGGGTTTGTTCTTCACTGCTATCATGTTAGCCATTTTCGGGATCCTTTCGGGTTGTCTGGCGCGTATTATAGCAGGTTCTATGAACCCGCGCAAGGGGGAAAGTTAAAAAAAGTAAAAAAATGTTTACTACACTTTCCCCCAGTTGCATTTGGTATAATCCGCATCATGAAAGCGATACTGAAATTTCTCATCTTCATTTCCGTCGTCGGCGCAATATGCGCAATGATTCTCTGCGAAGGCGAAGCCAGATCGATAGCTGTCACATGTGCGTTTTCATCTGCCGCATTCTTCGCAATGATTCTATTCGCATTCAAAATCATCGGTTTTATATGGTCGATAATAACGTATCCGTTTAGGAGGAACACGATGTCGATGTCTCGCGTTTACATTGAAACAGACGACGGCGACTATCGAATGGACAACGCAACACAGCGCCAAAAATCTTTCATTCGCGAATTAGGCGGAATACCAAGAGATGACCTCACGAAGGGGGAAGCGTCTGATATGATTGAATTCCTTTTAGAACAGCGCGACGCAAAACACAGGGAAGAGACATCAAAGAGGTTCAAGCATGTCAAGAGTATGACGATAGGGACGATAGGGGGCGCGCTGTTTTTTTGTGCGCTGACGGCATTCGCCGCCGAATGGAAGGTGACATCATGCACCGACCCCATTACCGATGAGGAGGTAAACCACCTTCACGCCTTCGGCACATCTGTCGCGTCTTCTGACGGATCATACTGCCCGATACTTGTCGTCAGAATCATCCCGAACGGCTTCGACGAACTTCGGAAGAAGATGACATATACGCCAGATGTATATGTCTGGTGCCCTGTGTTCATGCGCAAAAAGAGAGATACTGACGCATGCCTGTCGACGACCGAGCGATTCGACAAGAACAAGCCGACCACGGCCGTATGGCGGGCCGCAGACAATCCCTGTGCGTATTTTTGCGAGAACGGCACGAACACCTTCGAAGGGCTCCTGAAGTCGCGAACCCTTGCCATGAAGATATCCTTTTACGACCGTGAGTTCGTCACGACATTTGACCTGTCTGGGCTCAAGGACATATTCTGCCGGGTTGAACGTGATTATCTGACGCGGATCGGGAAGTGGTCGCCGCCGAAGAAGATGGCGAAGACCTGCTACAAGTGCAAGGGGAAGGGCGTTATATCTGCGTGGGTCAAGTGTACGAATTGTGGCGGCCGCGGCACGAACAGCGGCGGACGCTGCCGGACGTGCGTCAATTCCGCCAAGACCGGCTATGTCAAGTCAGATGTGCCGTGCCAGAAGTGTGCTCCGCCCAAGGACGGGGGCGCCGATTTTTACGCCTACTCGTCAGCCATCTACTGGCACAAACAGGCGCTGGCCCAAGCCGAACGGATCGGCGAGCTTGACTCGATTGCCGGCGGATACTACGAACACGCGAAGAACATGTTCAAGGCCAAGCGCATTAATCCTGACGGACAAGGAAGATCCTCAGGTCGCCGGTCTTCTCGTCCTTAAAGAACATCATATAATCGCAAATAACCACCGAATCACGATGTCAAAACGTAAGTCAATGACGAGAAGGTGTCTTGCCGTTAGCGCGTCGGCTTTGAAAATCGGTCCGAAAGAACCTAACCCACGGGGGGCCTATCCCCTCGAAATGGCTTCCGACAGGTCGGCAGACGATTCACTCGAAGCCATCAGAACTGGATTTTTCGCATAAAAAAGGCCCGCGCCCCTGCTGATTTTGTGACACGATTTCGTGACAATGTTTTGACAATGTTTTTTTGAAACATGGCGGATTATTGTAGTAAATGGCAGTAAATAATCCGCGCCCCCTCAGTGCATCAAACCCCTGTAAATACAGTGCTTTCCTGCATTCGCGGCATGATGCGCAATCTACCCTGTGAAGACTGTAAATCTGCTGGCTTACGCCTTCCAAGGTTCGAATCCTTGCCCCACCACCAATCAAAGAAACCCCGCGAAAACGGGGTTATTCTTTTATCTCAAATACCCCGCGCCCCCTTGACGGAATGCCGTCTGTAATGGTATGCTGACAATGTTTTGACAATGTTTCACCCGAAATCCCGTATTTTACACCCCGACATGGAAACGATAGTAAACGATAGTAAAGCAACCGCGCCCAATAAAAATGCCGCGCCACTCGGCATGTCAGCAGCATCCCGGAAGGACGGCAAAACGGCAATCGCGCCAGGAGCTCGAGAACGGCCACAGGAAGCGCCGGACGCGCAGGATGTCCAGCCGCAAGGGTCGAAGGCCGCGAAGCGCAGCAGGAAGCGCAGGGCGAGCCGTGCCGTGAACGGAGCCGGGACGCTCGTCCTCCACGGGAAATACTACCAGGCGAGGTGGCAGGTGAACGGGAAGGTGATCGCGAAGTCCCTGAAGACGTCCGATCCGGACGAGGCCCGCGCGATCATGGCGAGGATGTCCGTCCCGCGCGCCGGTCTCGAGGAGCGCGAGACGCTGCGGAAGATCCAGTCCGTCATGGCGTCGACCCTCGCCGATGTCAGCGAGCAGATGAAGGCCGTCTCGATCCCAGTCGGAGATCTCTTCCGCCTGTTTAGCGAGGCTCCAAACCGGAACGAGGTCGGCGAACGGACGCTGAACGTCTACGGCGGACAGTTCAACGTTCTCGCCGACTGGATCCGGGCGCACCATCCGGAAATCACGAACGCCCGGGACATCAGCCAGGGCGTCGCGGACGAGTACGCGAGATGGCGGGCCGAGACTAAAAGTCCGAACACCCATAACAAGGACCTGAACCTCTTCGCTCAGGCATGGCGGATCCTCTCAGGGCGATTCGGGCTCGACTATAACCCATGGACCGAGGAGCGGATCGCCCGGCTGAAGCTGAAGCCGAACGGCCGCCGCAACCTGACGCGGAAGGAATGCCGGAAGGTGATCGCCGCGGCGACCGTCGAGGAACGGGCGATGATTCTTCTCGCCCTCATGACAGCGCTCCGCCTCGGAGACGTCGTCAGAATCAAATGGGATCGGATCGACTTCGCGAAAAAGTGGGTCTGGAAGGTGACGAACAGGAAGACCGGAAAGATGACGTCCGTTCCGATGGTCGCCCCGCTTGCGAAGGCGCTGAAGGCCTGGAAGGCGGAGACGCCCGAGAGCCCGGAAGGATACGTCTTCCCGGACATGGTCGCCCGATTGAAGGACGACGGCGACACGGAGAACATCAGCAGGATCTTCACGCGGCTCTTCCGCCGCGCCGGGATCGAGACTTCAGTAGAGGGCGAGGACGGAAAACGTCACCCCGTCGCGACATTCCACTCCCTTCGGCACACCTTTATCACGAACCTCATGGAAGCGGGCGTCGACCCGCTCCTCGTTCGCGACGCTGCCGGACATTCAGTCATGGCGACGACCGCGGGATATACGCACATCGGCGAAGCGGCGCTCCGGAAGGCGCTGACGAAGGCGTCGAGGTAAAGACGCGGCGCGGGAATGCCCACGCCGCGCGGAAATAAGACACCTTTAATCCCTGAAACTTACGAGCGCATGCGAAATTCCACTGGGAAGACGGGACGCAGACGCTGTAAATATCGCCATGTCCTTTACTGTTCCAATTTCCAACGGTATGAGACTTATACTCGCCTCTTTTTTTGTATTTGAAAGAGATTTTGAATATACATCAACCAATGCCGCACCGCCACACTTCAACCCACCTATATACTTGAATGATCCTGTAATAAGATAATAATTATGATCTCCGATTCCGTACTGCCCAACTCTTAGAATTGGAGAAAAACCATTTATAACATTTTCGTAAAATTCGTAATTGTGCATACTTTCCGTAATGCCGAGATATTTCATATATCCAGACTTTCCGTTGTACTCGACAACCTTACCATCCCATTCGGGCTTATATGACAAATCACTGATAGGAGTTATCTCCCATTTAATCGACCAATCGTCACCAACATGGGGTATGCCACTTGTCCCAGGCGGAACTTTGTTATTAGGAAATGAAACCTCATTTGATCCAGCTTCGCAAACAACGCCTCCGGACTGTGCACCACTCCAGGCGGCACCAGCCGAAAGACTCGCAATGTTCACGATCTTGAAATTCTCGAAATCATCAGGCGTCAAATCGATCCCGAAATCATAAACGCTTCCATCGACACCGACATACTTTACTGCTGATTCATTGCCGGCGATCTTATTCTTTCCGCAAACAAGAAATCCACCGTAATAAATGCCTCCGCCTGTAATGCTCGAAACATCGCCGACGATCGGTATTCTGACTCTATCACTTCCCTTCATACAGAATATCCTGTCGTTATGGATGATAATCGAATCACCAGAATCCTGGTTTGCGAAATGTTCGCAAGCGACATCGGACGGCGTGACATCGACCGTACCCGAATTGCAAAATGCACGAATCGCACCACTTGATGACCTGACGAAACCAATCCTCGTTTCGCCTCTGTACGACTTCGGGACATAATCAAACACAAAATCAACAACATCCAACCCGACCGACACGCACTTCACGCGCCGCGACCTAAATGCACCCTTCAACCCCTCCGGTATCTCTTGACCTGTCGCCTCCGCGACGCTTACAATCTGCCGCGTATCATAGTCCCATACGACAAGCCCCGGGATTCCGGCGATTGAGTATTCGTCGAAATCGCCCGTAATCACGACGACCTTTCCCTCTGATCCTTCTCCCAGTATAAGCTCGGCCATCGAAAAGACCTCGCCCGACAAGTTCAAAGTATCGTCAAACGCGCCATTTTCGAGATTGACGAGCTTCAACGTCGTCGGCTTGTTAATTGCCGAGAGATCGTTCAATTCATCGGTGACGAGATCGGAACACGCCGACGCAAGCGTAATTTCAACATCGTTATCGATGTAGGAACTGCCCTCGATCCAGCCGTCGCGTCCGCGGTTGTAGTTCTCGAGGCAGACGAAGACGAAGAGGTACTGCTTCGCCGTGAGCGGCGTTTCCGGCGTCAGCTCGACGAGCTCCGTGTTCGCGTACCACTGCTGCGAGCCGTCCTTGTTCCGGAGGAAGAGACGGGGCGCCGCGCCCATGCCGTCCACGTCCGGCGCGCGGAAGACCTCGCCCTCGCGGACGGTCTGGCAGTCCATCGGGATCTCGAGCGTCGCGGACGTCATCGCGGCGATCCGCGCCCCGTAGGGGTTGTAGGCGTCGCCCGTCACCTGGATGCGCAGCTTCTCTATCGCCGTCCCGATCGCCGAGGCCGGCAGCTTGAAGACGTAGCAGGCGGCCTGGGCGAACGCCCGATGAAAGCCGTCGGAATGCTCGCCGCACCATTCGGCCGCGTCGAAGCGGTCGCGCTCCGGCTCGTTCCAGTCCAGACCCTCCTCCGTGTGGATCGTGGTCGTCGCCGGGATGTCGGCCTTGACGCGCGTCCAGGGGACCTTGCAAAGCGTGTTCGCGATCTTGCGGACGTCCGCCATGTACGAGTAGATCGAGGAGCGGTCCGCCGCGGAATACTTGCGAAGGAACCGTGCGCCGTGGATTCTGTATGCGTTGCTCATTTTCGGTTTTTCCTTATTTTCGCTTGAAAGGCGATTCGTTCATCGTGTGCGCATTCGTCAGCTGCGAATGCGTCCCCTGGTAGATCGGATTCGTGTTCGCGATCGGCGTCGTCGCACCGCTGCCGATCGGCTTGTAGTTCCCGGACGTCTTGAAAGGGGACTCATTCATCTTCTTCGAGTCCGTCAGCTTCTCATGCGTCCCCTTGTAGATCGGCGTCTTCGCGGACGAAGCGCCGAGAAGACCGGTCGCTGGCTTCCCTCCGGTCTCGGATGTCGACGTTCCGGACAAGCCCTGTCCGGTCGGCGGGGCCGTCACTTCCTTCCCAGGGGCGGACTTCCCCCCGCCGGTCGCGCCCTCGGCGGGCTTGCCGTCCGCCCCAGGCTGCGGAGAACCCGAACCGGAGCCGCCGGTCGTCGAATTTCCGCCGCAGTTCGAGCATCCGCCGCCGCCGCCCGTGTCCTCCTGCTGATTCTCCGGGGCGTTCACGCCTCCCCCGCCGTGACCCTCCGTGTCGTCGCCTTCGCCGCCCTCGCCCTCGTTCCCGGGATGGTCGCAGGGGTCGGGCTGATTGTTCGGATCCGGGTCCTCGTCGGACTTCTCCTCGTCGATCGAGATCTTGATCGTCTTCCCGTTCGTCGTCACGCGGACCTTCTTCCCGCCGATGACGTCCATGTCGCCGTCCTCGTCATTGAGGGATGTGACGCCGGCCTTCTTTCCGGAACCGCCGCCGCCGAGGATGACCGCCGACGTGACGGTAGACTTCACGGAACCCTCGGCGCATTCCGCGATCTTGATCGGATAGAGTACGAAACCCTCCTCGGGCTGATCGGCTGTCGAGGCGAACGTCGCGGAGATCTTGCGCGAGGCCTCGCCTTCCTCGACGGGCTCCTCCTCCTCGCCCTCGGTCGGGATCTTGACGTTCAGGAAGACGTCGCCGCCGCCTTCGGACAGGAAGTCGAGGATGTACCATCCTGCCGGGTAGGGGTCTCCCGCCTCGTACAGCTCGGCCGTCAGGTCGACCGTCTCGCCGTTCACGATCAGCATCGCGTCAGACGGCAGCCAGATGATCCACTTGCCCGACTCTCCCTCTTCGCCGATGGAAGGGGCGAACCTGACCTCGAACGGACGCGCGAACTCGTCCTCGACGGCGAACGCCGGACGTCCGTGCCGCGTCTGGCCTTCAGCGGCGGACCCCGGGGCCTTCCGCTCCATCTGGCCGCGAATCCATGCCGCGGTCGTTCCTGAAATCAGATATCCGTGCGCTCCCATCTTCAGCCCTCAATAAAACAGCCGCCCGTCATCGGTTCCCCGGACGGACGGCTGCACCCGAATGAGGAAATCCCGTTTTCCCCGTTCGCCGCTATAATACCACAGCCGCCCGATCCGGCGAAACCCCTCCGTTTCCCGAAACGGGAAACGTCAGTTCTGCGGCGAAAGCTGGCATTCCGCGCAGTTCCCGCTCGCGTCGCACTCGACGCACGTCGAGCCGTCGGAGATCGTGAGCTTCTTTGCAGCCTCGTCGACCGCGACCGTCGCCTTGGATGCGTCGCCGCCCTTGGTGGCAAAGAAATTGTACGCCTTTGCCGCAGTCGCGAGAACTGTGTCCGCCTGAGCTCCGCCGCCGGCAATCTTCGTGTAAGCGTCCCCAATCGCAATGACGAGATTCGCGCCATTCTTGAACATGCCGTCGACCATGACGGTCGCGTTCGTCGAGAGGTCGCGCCTGTACTCGTCGAGCTTCAGGTGGACGAAGCCGTTCGTCCCCACGCCGAAGTCGAGTCCCTTCAGCGCCTCGTCCGCGTAGAGAGGCGAACGCGCCGTCACCTTCCAGCCGCCGGAGGCGATGAGGATGTTCTTAGTGATGAGCTGCTCCTTGCCGTCGACCGTGACCTTCTCCTTCACCTCGAACACCTGCTCGGGGTACTTCTCGCCCGTGATGCGGGTCTGACAACCAGTCATCCCAAGCCCAAACGCGGCGACGAGCGCCGCAAACATGATCTTCTTCATTTTCAGTTTTCCTTTCATTTCTGATTCCCGAAGGACACCGCGTCCCTCGGCAAATTGTCACAGCTTCACCCCCTCGACCCAGATCGCGCCGTGCGTCCGCGCGAAGACCATCCCCTCCTCGTCCTTCTCGTCCCAGGCGAGCCAGCCGAAGACCCTGAGGGCCAGGTATTCTGCGAACGCCCGGACGCGGGACATCCCGACCTGTCGGCAGATGTCGCGATAGATGCGGTCGGCCGTCTTCCGCGACGTCAGCTGCGAGAGATAGGCCCAGTCGTGCGCAAGCGCCGCGGCGACCCGCGGCACCTCGAGCGGATGCCCGGTGATGCGCCAGAGGAAGCGCGGCGTCGAGCAGCCGTCGAACGTGAAGCCGTCGCCGACGACGATCTCATAGACGCGGCCGTCCGGCAGGGCGCCCCCGACGGACCAGCCGCCATCGACCGCATGGACGGATCCCCTGACGCCGTGGTAGTGCGGCATGCGAACATCGCCGAAATAGACGTCCGTCACCTTGCCCCCCTGATAGGTCTTCTTCATTCTTTTCAGAATTTTCATGTACTCGATCCTTTCACCAAGCTGATTATCCAAACGACCACGCCCGAGACGATGGTCCCGACGATCCCGAAGATTGCCGCCACGACGACCGACTTCCCGATGTACTGATTCACGGTCGCCTGGAGCGCCTTGACGTCCGCTCGCAGCTCTACGATCTCCTGCTTCTCGAACTCCTCCGACTGCTCGACGCGGACGAGCCGTTCGGACTGTTCGTCAAACTTCCTGAAGATGCGCTCGAACTTGCTCGACTCGTTAGCCATGACGCCTTTTCATCTCGATCTGGATCTTACCGTACTTGCAGGCCGCGCAGCCCGGCTTCCGTACCTCGGCCAGAATAGGACACCACCAGTCCCTCCGTCCCCACTTCGGACACATCGAGCAGGTGAGAGCGCCGTCGCGGGCCTCCCGCTTCTCGAGGCAGTCCGCGAGCGAGACCGCCCGGATCGGGCGTCCCCTCGGCCGCTTCGGAACCTCCTCGTCGGCCTTCACCGCTGCGGCTCCACTTCCACGGACTTCACGACCGGCCCGATCAGCTTGTTCAGCTCGTTCAGCAGGTAGAGCCGAGCCAGCTCCTCCGGCCAGTCGTTCTTCCGCATGGTCTTTTCGACCTGATAGGCGAGGTTCGTCTGAAGCTCGGCGATCCGCTCCAGCCTCGCCCGTTCCTTCGCCTCCGCCGCGGCCTTCGCCCGCGCCTCCGCCGCGGCCTTCCGCTCCGCAGCCGACAGCCGCTCCAGAAGCCCCATCGCCTGCGCCGTCCGGAACTTCTCGACGTGGACGTAGCCGTTCGTGTAGACGGTCGTCTTCGTAAGGGCGTTCGTGTCGAACGAGGTCGAGACGACCTTCCCGTTCCACCGCTCGCGACCGGCGCTCGTCTGCATCTCGCGGACGTAGAACTGCATCAGCGTGTCGTCCGGAAGGGCAGTGTCCTTCGAGGCGGCGAGAAACGCGGCGACCTCGGAGGAAGTCGCGAGCCCGGACGCGACCACCGCGTTCGTCGCGGCGACGAAGGCCGGATGCGCGTCGCTGATGTAGTTCGCCGCGATCCATTCGTCCTCGAGGCCGTTCGCCGCGATGAAGCTCTTCACCGTGTCCCATTTCCCGGCCTGTTTCGCGGCCGTGATGATGCCGAGCTTCGAATACTGCGTCGCCCCTGCCGCGACCGCCGCGAAAACCGCGACCGAAAAGATGATCTTCTTCATGTCAGTCCTCCTCGTTTTGCCTTGTTGCGTTCATGATCGGCGCCGGCGGCCTGTTCGTCGGCGTCAGCGGAATCTCATCGCCGTCGGAGAGGTCCGCGTAGATCGGAATCGTGAAGGGGACGAACTTCGGGTCGCCCGACCAGTCGTCCTCGATCGAGCGGCTCACGCCGTTCAGGTGATAGACCCCGTTCGTGATGACGTACGGAGGGGCGATGAACTGCGGGTAGCACTGGATCCTCACCTCGTCGCCCGGCTCGGCCGGAATCGCCGCGACAGCCGTCTCGTCCGTGACGGCGTAGTCCGGAAGCTGCACCCACGGCCCGCCGTTGATCCTGTACTGCCAGCGGAAGGCGTAGCCCGCGACCTGCGCGTCATACGTCCAGCGGGCGACAGCCGCGCCTTCCGTCTCGTCATACGTCGAACCGGCGTCATGCAGACCGAGGTTGAAGCTGAAGACCTGCGCCGGAGGTTCCGGCTTCGTCCCGGCCCAGAGGACAGCCGCGACCGTCGCGACAAGGAACCAGCCGCGCCGGAACGCCTTCAGGAAGGGCGCGAGCGCGATCGCCGCGAGAATCGCGAGACAAGCGAGGGCGCCGACGAGCGGATAGACGGACGGGATCATTCAGTTCACCACCTTCCACTGGATGACCGTTCCGA
>CAMGEN010000046.1:0-11992 GCA_946055075.1 uncultured Verrucomicrobiota bacterium
GAAAGGGTTTCGCCGCGTCCCCGGGCTTCGAAAGTCTCCGAGGTCTACCGCGCGGCGCGGCTGGTGGTATCAGTCAGTCATGTCAAGGGAGGTGTTCGTGAATCTGCGATACGCCGGCATTATAGGCGAGACGCGCGGGGAATCCCAGCATACGGCTTGGACGGCGAATTGTCCAAAGACGGGCCAAAAGAACGGGACAAAAGGCTATAAAAAGGCCTGTTTTACCGCTTGGAGCAAAGGAACGGCTTATACGATTAGGAGCCTTTTTCACGCGTGAAAAAGGCTCTGTGACGCGCGCGCGCGCATTATGCGCCCGCGCCCTCGCGCGCGCACGCGCACACGCGAGAAATCGGTCAGTTTACCGGTTCTCGGCAAATGGCCAGCAAATGGCCAAAGGACGGCCAAAGAATGTGGTCAGATTGTGGTCAGTCGGCCTGGACGGCCTTCAGGGCCTCGGCAAGGCGCTTGTACTTGCAGGTCTCGCAGTTCATTCCGGCGGTTGGGCTGGGAATGCTCGCGGCTGGTCGTGGCGGTTGTCCGTCTCCGATGCCGAGAAGCCAGTCTGCTGATACTCCGAAAGTATTGGCTATTAGTGCCAAAGTACTTGACGCAGGGTCTTTGACCCCTCTTTCCCAGGAGGAATAAGAGGTTTGCTTGACACCAAGGGTGTTCGCAAAATCGCTTTGTGAACGATTTCCCCTCAATTCTCGCAACCTTTCTGGCAGACAGTTAGGCATAGAAAAATTTTAACACTTTCGTGTTGACGGTCTTAGTACTTTAGTGCTATACTGTGTCCCGTTGTGATAACCAACGCGGCAATTATAACAAAGTCCGCGGTAACGGTCAAAGGAGGTCGGCGATGAAGGACATGGAGAAGGATTTCGAAAGCGACATCGATCGCGTCATGAACACGGTCTGCGTGGTGGTTCTCGCCCTGGCCGTGGCGTTCTTCGGCTGGCTGGCCTGGCACAGCCACCGGCAGCCGATCCGCGAGCGCGCAGCCTATCTCCAGGGCTACTACGGCATCGACGCCGACACGGCCTGGGGAATGGCCCTGCAGGGCCACGGCAAGACCGCTGAAGAGGTCTCGCAGGGAAAGTGATTTCATTCATCATCAGTCAGGAGGAAAACCATGAACAAGGCAGAAGCCATCAGCACCATTTCGCAGATCGCCGTCGACGCGATCATCAAGGCACCGGTCAACCGTGAGGAGCGCGAGGCCTTCCTCACCGAGAAGCTCGCTGAGGTCGTGAAGACCGCGGCGTCGGCGATTCCGCCGGCGGAGTATCGGACATCCGATCCCATCATCGATTTCCTGTTCAAGGGCACGCCGTTCGCCGATCTTCCGTCCGGCTTCGATGGAGTTGAAGCGAAAGCGGAATCGGGCGCGTTTCTGATCAAGGCCGCAAAAGCGTCCCGCCGCTACATCCACAACGACATCAACTACGCTGATGGTCACGCCATGTCGGTCACGAAGGGCGGGCGCAAATTCGTCGGTGTGATCGAACGGTGTACTGAATCGCTGACAGATGACTTGTATCCCTTCAAGTATTTCGCCCATGTCTTCGAGGACAAGAAGCTGCTCTTCGCGATCTCCGCTTGCTCCTGTGGTAAGGCGTTTCTCGTGCAGGTGCTGCGCGGGGCCGTTCGAAGTGCAGCCATGTACAAGACGAAGGGCCTGCGTCATCGTCAGAACAAAAAGCTCAAGAAGGAGGAGCCCAATGCCTGAGAAGTT
Organism: uncultured Verrucomicrobiota bacterium; assembly: GCA_946055075.1. Lineage (GTDB taxonomy): Bacteria > Verrucomicrobiota > Kiritimatiellia > RFP12 > UBA1067 > UBA1067. The sequence goes on from CAMGEN010000046.1 coordinate 1,736, forward strand.
TGTCATCAAGGAAGTTCCGACCACGCGCTATGTCGGCGTCGACCGTGCGGCGAAGGGGCTGCATGTCTCGCAGACGCATCTGTCGATGTTCCTGCGAGGAAAGCGCAAGCTCGCCAAGGCGAAGATGGCGCGGCTGGAGATCATCCGTCTGGAGGGTGGCAATGGCGGTGCAGCAACGTGACTTCCTGACCGAGCTCGAGGACGCCAAGCGCGTCAGCTCGGTCGAGATGCAGGCAATCGTCAACCGGCTGCCGGCTAATGATCTGCTGACCGTCAAGGACATCGCCCTCGCACTCAACGTCTCGGATGTCACGATCTACGCCCTCATCGAAGAGGGAAAGCTGAAGACGATCAACATCCGCACAGGGCGCGGGAAGACGGACAAGCCCTACTACCGCGTATTCCGCGTTTCGGTTTTGAACTACATCAAACAGAACATCATCTGAAGGAAACATCATGGAAGAGAAAGTTGAAGTCATCGAATCAGAAGTCGTTGCGGCCCGCGAGCAGCAGAAGGCGCTTGAGCAGGACTTGCCCGCCGAGGCGGAGTTTCCGCCTGCTCCGGTTGTGGAGATCCCGAAGACCTTCACCATTGTGACGCACGGACGCGAGGTCAGCGTCGAAACCGCCAAGGCGCTCAACTACCAGTTCATGCGCTGCAACAAGGCGATGGGCTCCGCCACGATGGAGATGTGCCGCTTCGGCGCGATGCTGGAGGCGATCGACGACAGCCTGACCAAGCAGCGGTTCACGAATGCCGACAAGGGAAGCGGCAAGGGCCTGTCCTTGAAGACGTGGATGGAGGAGAACTGCCCTGACATCCCGTATCACACGGCGAAGAACTACCAGTACGCGGCCAAGGGCATCCGCAACATGTTGCAGCTCGCGGCGGACCGTCCGCTCCTCCCGCTGATGGGTGTGCAGCCGCTCGCCGAGGAGGAGCAGGAGAGCCTGCGCAAGAAGATCATCGAGACCGTCACCGGCTCAAGCCTCAACATCCTGCGCCGTGCGTCCATGCCGCAGACGCCCGGCAACGCGCTCAAGGGCACGCACGGTGTGGCCCAGGGACGCCGCGCCCTCACCGCCGAGGAGAAGGCCGCCGAGGCCGAGAAGACGATGCGCCAGCTCGTCGGAGACATCGGCGCGTACCTGCGCGGCCCGTGGTTCGACATGCTCTCCGACAGCAGCCAGGACGATTTCATCGGCGCGCTGAAGCACTACGTCGACGTGATGAACGAAAAGATCGCGGAGCGGTAAGTCATGTCCACGTTGCCAGCCAGCCTTTACCGTCCCGAGCTTGATCCGCTCTGGCCACGCCTTCGCGAGAACGAGCGGCGGGCCGTGTCCATCTGGGCCGAGATCAAGCGCCGGATGGATGTCGCCGACGACAAGACCGCAGCCCTCGTGATGGTCTTCCGCGACTTCGCGGGACAGGTCCGCAGCCTCACGCGCTCGTCGGTCTATCGCATCACGCGCGGCCTTGATACCGTCGGCCTCGAGGCCGTGATCGGCAAGGCGGCGGTGAGGCGGGCGCGCGGGATCCGCGGCGGGCAGGGACTGCCGCCCGCGTTCGTCAGCTTCTGGCGCAGCCTCTGCGGCGACCACCAGCGTCGGAAGGCCCTCTCGGCGTGGCGTCACCTCATGCTCGACGAGCTGATCGCCGGGAAGATCATCCCCGGCTACCGCACCGACTGGCGCGGGATCTTCGCCGCCGAGAATCCGGACGTGCCGGTTCCGGAGTTCTGCCCCTACTCGGCGATCCACCAGGGCGCAGGGGCGTTCGCGCCGCGCGGCTGGTCCTACTCCTCGCTCCTCGCCCTCGCGCCGGAGAAGGACGTCTGGGCGGGCGCGTCGATCGGCGTTCATGCGATGCGGGCGTTCAATCCGGTGGTGCCGCATACGCGCGTCGGTCTCAGGCCGATGAGCGTGATCACGATGGACGACGTCAAGCTCGACGTCCTCTGCTGGTATCCCGGCGAGAAGGAACCGCGCCGTCCCGTCGGTCTCGGCGTGATGGACGTCCTCACCGGCAACATCATCGACTTCACGCTTGTCCCGGCCCAGGAGCGCGAGGACGGCACGGTGAGCGGCCTTCAGGGCTTCTGGGCGCGGTACGTCTGGGCGAACCTCTTCTGCGGCATCGGCGTGGATCCGACGAACGGTGTGATCGCGCTCCTCGAGCACGGCTCGGCGGGTCTCTCCGAGGAAGAGGCCAGGCGCATCAACGACATCCTCGGGCGGCGTGACGACAACGGCATGTGGCTCACCGTGGAGCGGTCCAGCACGAGCGGTGCACCGCTTCTGAAAGGCCTCTTCCAGGAGCGTGGCAGAGGCCGTCCGACGCACAAGGCGATGCTCGAGGCAACGTGGAATCTCCTTCACAACGAGCTGGCGATGCTCAACGCACCGAGCGGTAAGGACTGGGACAACGCGCCCCAGGGGACGGGCTGGACGAGCGAGGACAAGGCGCTCATCAAGGCGGCGGCGGAGATTCTGGCGCAGGGATGCCCGGACGCGATCGAGATCCTGCATCAGGCGCAGACGTATGCGCAGAGCTATGACCAGCTCAACAAGGCCGTCGGCCGTGCGATCGCCGTGATGAACACGCGCAAGGACCACAACATCAAGGACTGGGTCGAGTGCGGTTTCGTCAATCACGTGGTCGAGATGGGCGGGTCGGTCGTTCCGCTCTCCGATGCGGCGCGCAGTTTCGCCGGTGACGATCCCGATCTGCGCGAGATGTTCCTCGCGAAGATGGGTCCGAAGGCCCGGGGCGTGAAGATGTCCCCGCTCGAGGCGTGGAACAGCCGGGGCGGCGGCAAGGGCCTGAAGCGCTTCTCGCCGTTCGTGGCAACGCGGATCCTCGGGCCGGAGCTCGCGCAGCGCGTGACGGTCACGGCGGAGGGCCAGTTCAAGGCGAAGGACCATTTCAGCGGCAAGGGTCTCCTCTACTCGGGCATCATCCGCCAGGAGGACGGGACGCTGATGCACCTCGGCAAGGGCGAGACGGTTGACGTGTGGGTGAATCCCGTCCGCATCGACTGGGCGCTCGTGTGTAAGCCCGACGGCGTCTTCCTGGGGCTTGCCAAGTACATGGCCCCGACCGTCTTCGGCAATCAGGTCAAGGGCGGCAACCTCGGCGAGCTGGCCCTGGCGCGCAGCGAGCAGAAGGCCCGCGCGAACGTCGTCGCCGGGGCGCGTCTCATGCGCGAGACCGAGCGCCGGGCGGACAACGCCCGCGTCCTCGCCCGGGCCGCGGCCGCACCGTCCAGGGCGGCCCAGAGTCAGTTCGAAGACCTCGCCGGCGAAGGCCCGGTGGAATTGGGGGATCTGTGATGAAGATCTACGCCATTCTCGAATGGGACATCAAGGAGCGTGCGTTCAGGCTGATCGAGGCCGACGTGACCGCGCGGGCGAAGCGCATTATGCGGCAGCGTTTCAAGGTGCTGTGTGCCCGATTCCCGAACAACTCCTTCCGTCTGGTGGATGCGGATGCGAAGAATATCGAGCAGCGGATCGTCCACCGCGACGCGCTGACGGCTATGAGGCTGGCGGAGGAGGTCGGCCCGGTGGAATTGGGGGATCTGTGATGCTCAACGCACGTCAGAAGGAGTTCGTCAAGGAGCTGGAGGCCATGAACGGCAACCGCTTTCTGCTCGACACGTTCTCGGACGCGGTCGGCATGATGGCGTGTGCGATCGAGAAAGGCTTCTCGCTCAAGCCGGCGGAGTGCGAGGAGCGCTACATGGCCATCGTTGGCAAGTACACGAAGGCCCAGGCCGAGCACGCGGCGCACATGCTCGCCATCGTCGTCCAGGGCCTCTCTGAACGCCGTGAGACGTTCCTCGGCCCGGTGCTGGAGGAGATCGGCGCGGCGAACACGAAGAACGGTCAGTTCCTGACTCCCGTCAGCGTTTCGAACCTGTGCTCACGCATAACCGCCGGGGACATCGCGGCGAAGCACAAGGTGGGCGATTTAGTGTCCGTCAACGATCCCGCGTGCGGCGCCGGCGTGATGCTCATCTCACAGGGCGAGGCGCTCGTTGCCGCCGGGATCCCGCAGCGGGACATCTTCATCATCGGCGGCGACATCGACGCGAGGGCGTGCGACATCGCGTTCATCGAGCTATCGCTCCTCGGCTACGCGGCGCGCATCGATCACCAGGACGCGCTGACGCTGAAGCGATATTCGCGCCCGCGCTGGACCGTCGGATACTACCTCAACGGCACTCAATGGAGGCTAAAATGATTGATATCGCAAAATACGAGACTTATCTCAAGGACTGCCACAAGGCCGGCAACACGGTTGTCTCCTATATGTTCGCGCTGAAGCAGTTCGAGAAGCTTTATGGTGATTTCACCTCAAAGAATCTCCGACAGTACAAGACCTATCTGATCGAGAACTTCAAGCCGAAGACGGTCAATTCGCGCATCCTCGCCGTTAACGCGTACGCGAAGTGTATCGGCAAGCCTCAGATGAAGATGCCTCAGGTTAAACTGCAGCAGAAGCAGTTCCTGGAGAATGTCATCAGCGATGCGGACTACACCTTCTTCAAGAACAAGCTCAACAACGACGCCGAGAGGTACTGGTATTTCGTCGTCCGCTTCCTCGGTGCGACCGGTGCACGCATCAGCGAGCTCATCCAGTTCAAGGCCGAGCATGTCTCTGCCGGTTACATCGACATCTACTCGAAGGGCGGGAAGGTGCGTCGGATATACATTCCGGTCTCCCTCAAGCAGGAGACGCTCGCATGGCTCGAGTCTATCGGTCGCTCCAACGGCTATCTCTTCGTCAATCATTCCGGCGAACAGATCACCAAGCGCGGCATTGCAGCTCAGCTGAAGAAACTCGCGATTAAGTACAAGCTTAACCCGGATGTGGTTTATCCGCACTCATTTCGCCATCGTTTCGCCAAGAACTTCCTGGAGAAGTTCAACGATATCTCGCTTCTGGCGGACCTTATGGGGCATGAGAGTATTGAGACGACGCGCATCTACCTGCGCCGCACCAGCACCGAGCAGCAGGAGATTGTCGATCGGATCGTTACCTGGTGATGTCATGATCAAGGTCGACTATACGGGTTTGGAGATTGACCGAAATTCGCCTGAGTACAGGCGGGGACTTCGGCAGCTGAAGCTAAATCATCTCCAGTGCGCTCTCGTTCGAAACCGCGAAAACCATCCGTATGTCTGTAAGCAGTGCGGTCACGCCGTGGCATACGCTCAGAAGAAAGGCGCTGCTAGGTGTGGGCTGTGCAGAGATTGCATGACGGAGAAATATCGCGAGTATCAAAGGGAGTATCAGAAGGAGTATCAAAGGAGTCGAAGACTAAAGAATCTCAGTCAGTCAAACAAGGGAAGGTAGGGTCATCACATGGTGAAATCACGCGAGAAACCAATCGCCGCAAATGTTGGCGACATGGTGGCGGAGGCCATGGCCGCCGCCGGGATGATGCTTTGCGACCCGGCATGTCGCATCAGCTGCGAGACCGACTATCTTGCGATCAGCGGCATGACATTCCCAGATGTCCCTTTGGACGAACTTGACGCGTTCAACAGAAGGACACTGAAGCCAAACATGACGGAAGCTGATGAGTTCAATAGATACCGACTCATTGCAACATTTTTTCACAGGGAGCATTTATGCCGTTGAAAGATCCAGAAAAGATGCGCGCCTACCGAAAGGCACGTCGCGCGATAGACCGCGAGCGCGAAGTCATGCGATACGCAACAGATCCGGCTTTTCGTGCTCGCAAGCTCGCATCGGCCAAAAAGTATTACACGAAAAATCGCAAGAAGCGCGACGAGGTCAAGAGAAAGTGGGTTGCTGCCAATCGCGACAAGTGTAGAGAATATATAAAAAATTACATGCGGAAAGTCAGACTCGCATGGTGCTTCGATGCTGATCTTTACGCGAAAGGGAGGGCGTACAATCGGATGCTAAAGGCAAAGCGCACCATTCTGAGAGGCGGAGTGTACAGGCCGCACTTTAGTTGCCGCATACCAGATTGGGCGGTCAAGGGTGAGATGATACTGAATGCTTCATCTCAGTGGCTTGCTGTCAACATTACGCCATCGCAACGAGCTTTTGCGCGTGAGATTGCAATGCAGAAAAAGGGATGGTGACATGGAGCGGAAAGACAGCAAACATCTTGACCGACGGATGAAACGTTAGGATTGTGGTGACAGCCGGAGAGACGGCAAAGAATTTCAGTCAGTCAAAGGAAAGGTAGGATCAACATGAGCGAACAGAACGAAATGGACATGCGGAACGCGGAGGCGAAGCGCCTCATCGCCCGGCTCGTCGAACTGAAGGCCAAGGTCGGCGAGATCGTCGGCGGCGAGATGTCGGACAATGACTTCGCGAAGAAGTTCCTGACATTCTCGGCGACCACCTGGTCGAAGCTCCAGAGCGGCAGCTACAACGGCGGCAAGCTCTTCTCGATGGAGCAGGACATGCGGGACTCGATCAACGAGATCGAGGGCCGCCTGGACGGCCTCAGGGAGGCGGCGAGCTACTCGAAGACGTTCATCAACACGTCCTTCGTGAGCGCCGTGGCGGGCCGCGTGAAGCGCGCCAAGGACGATCCGGAGGACCGTCGCATCGTCGTGTGCCTCGCGCCGACAGGCTTCGGCAAGACGGCGATGGTGAAGTACCTCGTCGGCAAGGGCGCCGTGGCGGTCGAGGGGCTGCAGAGCTGGAAGTCGAGCTACCGTTCGTTCTGCGCGTCCATCGCCGCCGCATGCGGCACGGAGGTGCCGCTCAGCGCGAAGCAGGACCGCGCCGAGGAACTGATGCTCAAGGCGCTCTCCAACCGTGACGGCACGCTCGTGATCGACGAGGCGAACACGCTCTCGGGACCGTGCGCGAACGGCATCAAGCAGATCGTCAACCGCACGGGCTACACGGTCGTCCTCGCGGCCATCCCGGAGTTCTGGGACAAGTTCCTCGAGGGCAACAGGGGCGAGGTCCGCCAGATCATCAACCGCTGCCAGCGCGTGATCCGCCAGGAGGAGATCTCCGTCGAGGACGTGAAGAAGTTCCTCAAGAGCCGCAGCCTGCCGCTGGAGTTCGCGTCGGACATCGCCAAGGTGGCGAACCGCTTCGGCGGCTTCAGGACCGTCATCAGCATCATGGACGAGATCAAGGCCGATCCGACGCGCGAGGGCCTGGAGAAGTCCATCAGCGAGCACGGCCGCAACTACGCGGCATTCAATTTGGGCAAGTAAAACACAAGGAGAAAACCCATGGCAAAGACCACCACCACCATGCGCGATTCGAACGGACACGACGTGCCGCTCAAGTACATCAGCGCCTATGACAAGAAGCGTGACCGCGTCACGCGCCGGATCCACGCACGGTTCGTCGCCGGGCGCAAGTACCTCGAGAAGCTGCTCGCGGACTGCATCACCGACCTGGACGAGCTCAAGGGCGGCAAGGAGAAGCTCGGCGTCAAGGGCAACTTCTCGGCCCAGTCGTTCGACGGTCTCATCAACGTGGCCATCCGTCAGCACTACAACATCATGCTCGACGAGCGCGTTATCCGTGCCCGCGAACTGATGCTCGAGTACGTCAACGGCGTCCTCGATCGCGTGTCTGGAGCCGACATCAAGGCGATCAAGCTCCTCGTGGAGGAGGCCTTCAAGGCCAATGCACAGGGCTTTCTCAGCGTCGGCAAGGTCATGTCATTGATGAGGATGGAGGTCGACAACGCCAAGTGGCGCGAGGCGAAGGAGATCCTGCAGGCGGCGCTCAAGCCCCAGAAGGGCAAGCAGTACCTGCACGTCGAAGTCCGCCGCTCCACGCAGGAGGACTTCAGCTCGATCCGTCTCGATCTGGCCGACTGCTGGCCGAAGGTTGAAGGGTAACGATAAAAACCACGCCCCATAATAGGTTGGGGCTGCGCCTTCTGCTCGCCGGTGGTAGAGGGGTAAGAGAGTGTGAGCCGGCTTCAATTCAGTCAATGGAGAGGGTATGACAAAGAAACAGATGGCCATGTTCTGGCCAGTTTTTGCCGAGGCGTGCCGTGAGCACGGATTCACCACGCCGCAGGCCAAGGAGGATTACCGGCATCAGTTGCTGTGGGATGCCGACAAGGCGCGCCACATGTCTGAGGTCAGCTCAACGGGCGGCTTTGAACGCCTGATGCAGATGGTCTCGCTCGATTCCGGTGATTATCTCGCCGCGTCGAATTACGCGATCGGTGACGAACGCCGCATCGGGGCGATGATCGATGATTGCGCGCGTCAGATTTTCGAGATCGCCGGTGTTGACAAGTCGAGTCTGGACCGCATCAGCTACTTCGGCGCGGTGCTTGAGCAGGCGGGCTTCTCGCGCGTCCGGATCAACTCCGCCTCGTGGTGGATGGACTACGACGCGGAGAAACCGATCAAGGTCTTCCAGATCCTCGACACCTACCGTCGTCGGCTCCTGAAGCGCCAGGGCGTCAGCAAGGGCCTCGGCTACCGCTACGGGAAGGAGTATGCGTAATGAAGAAGGTCATCTACATCGCCGGTCCCATGCGCGGCCTGCCGAAGTCGAACTATCCTCAGTTCGAGAACGTCGCCCGATTCCTTCGCTCCGAAGGCTGGGATGTCTGCTCGCCGGTCGAAATCGGCGCGGCGTTCGGAACTGAAGCTGAACTCGTCGCAAATCCGGTCCGGCTCGCTGTGGCCATGGATGCCGAGCGTGACGCGCTCCGGACGAGCTGCGACGCCATCCTCCTCCTTCCCGGCTGGGAGAGGTCCAAAGGCGCCCGCGCCGAACTCATCATCGCCCTCGAGAAGAACCTCGAGATCATCACCTTCTGCGACCTGGTGCAGAAGCCCTACATCTACACGCCCGAAAAGGCAGAAACGAAAATTGGAGAATAAACATGAAAATCAATCTCGCAGTCAATCGTGCGAACGCTCGGCAGCAGCTCATCAATGCCGGCATTCAGGTAAGCATCGTGGATGATCTTGAGGACATCGGATATTTCAAGGCACCGGCGTCCAAAGGTCATCATCTTGCTGTCCCTGGAGGCTTGGCGATGCATTCGATGAACGTAGCGGCGGAATTGATCCTCATCGCAGGTCAGATCAAGCCGCACATCAAAGTTGGATCCCTCTACAGGATCGGTCTGCTGCACGATATCGTAAAATGCTACTGCTATCGCGTGGCTGGTCAAGACGGCCTCGGGAGGCCCGTTTATGAATACGTCCAGCCCCCTTATCCTGGACATGGCACGGCTTCTGCGATGATCTGCTCCGATCTTGGCATTCGTCTCACTCCGGAAGAGCAGGCGGCGATCGTTTGGCACATGGGTGCGTTCGGCTTGTCCGAAAAGGAGTTGAAGGAGTATTGTGCCTCCATCAAGCGTTACCCGGAAATCATCCTGCTCACCCACGCCGCCGACCACATCGCATCGATCAAAGAGGAAGAGGAGTATGGAAATGGAATGTAAGCCCGTGACGTCCGATTTCAATGCAATGTACTTGGCTGCCAATCCCGAGGTGGCCAAGAAGCTTCTGCAGGAAAAGCGGAAGCAGCTGCGCGAGAACCGTGTAATTGTGATGTCGATCAAGCCGAAGTACGCCAAGGCGATTTACGAAGGCCGGAAGAACTGGGAGTTCCGCAAGGCTCCGCCGCCGCTCTTTAAGCCCGTGCTCATCTACGAGTCCGCGCCGATCAGCAAAATCACCGGCGTCGTCATGTTCTCAGCATCGATTACCGGTTCGCCATTGGATGTTCATGAGTTCGCTCGGAGCAATAGAGTCTACACCAAAAATTCCCCCGGAATTTCTTTGGACGGGCTTTATCAATACGCCGGAAAGAGTTTGGTGACAGCTTTGCGAGTGTGTGGCGTCAAGCGTTTCGCTCACGACGTCGAGTTCAACTGCAAGCCGCCCCAGAACTGGGGAACCTTCCAGCGAGCGCCTGCATCGACCGCGAAGGATCCGTCATGAACCGCGTCTGTCCGCAGTTTCCTCCATGCGAACACCGCAACCCGAACATCAGACGCGGATCGAAAGAGTTCTGGTGTGAGACGCGTGGAACGTTCGTGAAGGCTGCGCGGTCAATCAAGACTCCATACGGAAACATGAGCCAATGGAACTGCGCCAAAGATTGCCCTCATCGGCGAGGCGAGAATCGGCCCATTCAGCTATAGTGAAAGCCCCTTGCAAAACACTTGCAGGGGGCTTTCTTCATCCATGCCAAATTCGCGCTCGTCTCACATTCCGTCTAATTTGTCCCACGGAGTTTTGCGAAATACA
>CAMGEN010000047.1:0-11967 GCA_946055075.1 uncultured Verrucomicrobiota bacterium
CCTCGATCGTCGGCTACATTGCGCTCATCGATCTTGCCAAGGGCGGAGACATCATCCGCTCCCAGACATACTCGGTTTACCTGCCGTATCTCACGGTTGCGGCGATCTACCTGGTGTTGGTCGTGACTTTCACCTGGATGTTGGGCAAGCTCGAACGTTATCTGAGGAACACCGGTGCCGATCCGGTGCATAATGATTCGTGATCGCGCGAAGTTAGGCTGCGGCGCAGTTGGTTATCAGAAAAATTTGAATATGGCTGAGACATTACTGAAAATTGACGGACTGAAGAAGAGTTTCGGGGACCTGGAGGTGCTGAAGGGACTCTCCACGACGATCAGCAAAGGCGAGGTCGTCGTAATGATTGGTCCTTCTGGAGGCGGCAAGTCGACGTTCCTCAGGTGCATGAATCTGCTGGAACAGCCGACCGATGGTTCGATCTTCTTTGACGGTATCGACATCGTGAAGGCCGATGACCAGACTAAGAATCTGGTACGTAGTGAGATGGGGATGGTGTTCCAACACTTCAATCTTTTCCCCCATCTGACGATCATCGACAACATCACTCTCGCGCCGAAGCTCGTCCGCGGCGTTTCCGCCGCGGGAGCAGAGAAGAAGGCGATGGAACTGCTCAAGATGGTCGGACTTGAAGGGAAGGCTAAGGCTTATCCTCAGCAGCTTTCCGGCGGACAGAAGCAGCGTGTCGCGATTGTTCGTTCCCTCGCCATGGAGCCGAAGGTCATGCTTTTCGATGAGCCGACTTCCGCGCTTGATCCTGAGATGGTCGGTGAGGTGCTGGATGTCATGAAGGATCTCGCGAAGAAGGGCATGACGATGGTCGTCGTCACTCATGAAATGCGTTTCGCGCGTGATGTTGCCACGCGCGTCCTCTTCCTTGAGGGCGGGCGGATCGCGGCCGAAGGTACGCCGCATGAGATCTTTGATCAGAAGCATGACGGACGTCTAGGCGAGTTTCTGGGCAAAGTCAAGGGAGAACAGTCGGTCTCGGACGATCTCGCCCAGATGATCGTTGATGCTGCGGCTGATAAGCGCATCACTGTTGAGGAGATTGAGAAGATTGCCAGTAAAATCAAGGAGAATAACAAATGAAACGGCTTCTGATGGTTTTCGCCGCCACGGCGGCGCTTTGTGGTTGTTCCCAGCGTTCTACGCTTACCGATGGAAAGTTCATTGTCGGTTTCGATGCTGATTTTCCTCCCTACGGATTCAAGGACGGCTCCGAATACAAGGGTTTCGACCTCGATCTTGCCCGTGCTGTCTGCGTGAAGAAGGGGTGGAAGTTTGTCGCCAATCCGATCAACTGGGATTCCAAGGATATGGAGCTCAATTCCGGATCAATCGACTGCATCTGGAACGGCTTCACCATGCAGGGGCGTGAAGATGGTTACACTTGGTCGGCTCCATATGTCGACAACTCCCAGGTCGTGCTCGTGAAGATTGATTCCCCAATTAAGAAGCTTGCGGATCTTTCCGGTAAGATCGTCGGCGTCCAGACCGACACTCCGGTCCAGAAGGCGCTTCAGAAGGACGGTGAGAAGGCTGCGCTCGGAGCCACCTTTAAGGAACTCGTGGTGATGCCTAACTACAACCAGGCGGTAAATGAACTCAACGCCGGAGGCGTCGAGGCGGTTGCGATGGATGTTGGTGTTGCTAAGAAGAAGATGTCTGATCTTCCGGGCCGGTTCCGCTATCTTGATGATATCGTTATGACCGAGACCTACGGTATCGGATTCAAGAAGGGGAATGAAGAGCTCAAGAACCAGGTCGAGGCTGAGCTCAAGAAGCTCTTCGCAGATGGCACCGCCGCGAAGATCGCCGTCCAGTACGGCATCGAACCCTCGGCGCTGATATTGAAGTGAATATCTGGGCGATGATATCTGATCTCCTCGGGGGCCTGGTGGTCTCCGTGGAGATTTTTGTGTTCACACTGCTAATTGCACTGCCCCTCGGTTTCGTTGTCGCTCTCGGGCGGATGTCAAAGAATTCGCTGATCAGTAGTTTTTTCTGCCTCTTCATCTCGGTTGTCCGCGGCACGCCGTTGATGCTGCAGATTATCTTCGTTTATTTTGCGCCATACATCCTGTTCGGGCTCCCGCTTGCGACTTACCCGCGTATTCTTGCAACAGTCCTTGCCTTCGGGCTTAACTACGCGGCGTATTTCGGTGAAATCTACCGCGGAGGCATCCAGTCCATCGATGTCGGACAGTACGAGGCGGCTTCGGCGCTCGGTTTCTCTCGTGGTCACACTTTCTTCAAGATTATCCTTCCACAGGTGGTCAAACGCATCATTCCCGCGGTCGGCAATGAGGTGATAACGCTCGTCAAGGATACGTCGCTTGCGTTCACCATCGCGGTAACGGAGATGTTCACCATTGCCAAGCAGCTTTCGTCCGCTAACACCACAATGACTCCGCTCATCGCCGCCGGCGTCTTCTACTATATCTTCAACTATATCGTCGCTTTTACGATGGAACGTCTGGAGAAGCGTTACAGTTACTACAACTGACCATTGTCAGTGTTTGATGGCTTCTCTTATGGGTGCGCTGATTCTACTGTTGACCACTTTCATCTGGGGGACGGCTTTTCTCGCCCAGAAGATCGGAGGAGAGGCTCTGGGACCGTTCGCAGTCACCTGCTTCCGCAATATTCTCGGTGGACTCTTCCTCTTTCTCTGCATCTTCATCCGCAATCTCACTAGCCGTAATCGCGGCACCTCTCCGCGTTCCGGGTTCCGCGCTTCCGGCTCGCTTCTCGCCGGTTTCCTCTGCGGTGTCCCGCTCTTCGCTGCAATGGCCGCACAGCAGATAGGAATCGGCTACACCACCCCAGGGATTTCCGGTTTCCTCACGACGAACTACATGTTCGTCATCCCTGTGCTGTGCCTGGTGCTTTACCGCAAGCTGCCGGGATGGCATATCTGGGTGGGGGTGGCGGCTGCTATCGCCGGCACGTATCTCATCTGCATGACGGACGAGCGGATGACGGTCGGACGGGGAGAGCTCTGGACCATCCTGTGCGCGTTCCTCTTCGCCGTGCAGATGCTGGTGGTGGATCATTACGCCAAACGCTGCGACGTACTGGTGATGTCCGCGGTTCAGCTCCTCACCGCCGCATTCCTGTCCGTCCCGTTCCTCTTCCTGCACTCCGAATCCTCCCGTCTGTCCCTCTCTGCACTCTGCACCCTGCGCTCCGCACTTCCCGTTTTCTATCTCGGCGTGTTCTCGTCCGGTATCGCCTATACGCTTCAGAATTTCGGACAGTCCCGCACGTCGCCAGCTGTCGCCGGAGTCATTCTTTCGATGGAGTCCGTCTTCGCCGCGCTGTCTGGTTATGTGGTTCTGGGGGATAGAATGACGGCGGCGCAGTCCGCTGGCTGTATCATGGTGTTCTTTGCTGCGGTTTTCACGCAGATTTTTGATATAATATCTAGTAGGAAATCCGATTCGTGAGTTTAGCGAGTTTCGACGAGCTGACATTGGTTTATTGAAAGGAGTAAAATGCGTAAAGAAGAAAATGAGATTGCGGTTGCGATGCGTGCTGGTTTCACCCTTATTGAAATTCTGGTCGCCGTTGCAATTGTCGGTATCCTTAGTACTGTGGCGGTGATGAATCTCGGAGGGCTATCCGAAGGAGCGAAGATTACCGCAGCCAAGAGTACGGTCGACACCATCCAGAACGCAGTCGTCACGTATAATCTTAATCACCAGAAGAACATTACTGATCTTAAGGATCTGGTCAAGGAGGATTCCGAGGGCGAGTCGATACTCTCTGGCGGCGAGGATGCGCTGGTCGATCCGTGGGGGACGGATTGCCGTCTTGAGAAGAAGGGCAGGAACTACGTCATCGTTTCCGCTGGTCCGGACGGGCAGTTCAACACTGAAGATGACGTCCGTTCCGACAAGAAGCCGAAGCAGGCGTCTAAGGAATGACCTTCGTTGACCCTGTCTTTATGCGCAGGGCGTTTACACTGATCGAGATTCTGGTTATCGTTGCGATTATCGCGGCGATGACCAGTACCGCTGTCGTCAGCATAAGAGCGGGGCAGGATAGTGCGCGGATTAAGGGCTCTGTCCGTGACGCTTTTGCAACGATTCGCCTTGCGCGATCAATGGCGTTGGTCTCAAAGCAGCCGAGCATCATCACGTATTCCACGGTCGTTGAAGATGGTGAGACTTGCGCACGTATTGAGGTTCATACCTCTAAGGCGTTCAGCGATTCTCCGGCGATGGTTGCAGAGACCCTCGATGGCGAGAAGGTGTATTTGTCCGAGGATGGCGGGGAGGTGTTGGATGCTAAGTCGCAGCAGATTGGCGATGACGCTGATGAGCCGTTGATCAAGGACGGCGAGGGTAAATCCACTGAGGATTATCTGTTCGAGCCGGCGGATAACGAGGTGTTTCACGGTATCGCGCTTAAGGTGATCAAGGACGGCGATGAGCTTGCGGATTTCCGCGAAGAACGTGCGAAGCCCAAGATCTCGGTGTTCTCTACCGCAGATTTCTGGCTGAACAAGTTCGATGAAAATCGTGCCAAGAAGAAGCAGTCAGAGCCGGCATCACCCGATCTGTCTTCCGAACCCGTGAAGGTCGAGGAGTCGCAGAATCCTGTCAGTTTTGTGTGGGAGGTTAACGGACGTGTGGAGCCGCACAAGGTCTGGTTTTATCGATCGGGAACGAAGTATGATGACGGGCTCTGTATTTCCGTCGACCGTTTTGGCGCGGCTAAGGTGTTTGATCCGGAGGATGAACGATGAAGTCAGGATTTACTTTGCTGGAAGTGCTGCTGGCATCGATTATCCTGGGATTGGGGATCACTGGAATCTTGATGTCGCTTTCTTCAAGTCAGAAGATGATGCTCGCGTCCACTGAACTGCAGACCGCACAAGAGGTTATGGACCTCGGGGAAATGGCTTATCCTCTGGCGGACGTTCAGGACCCTGAACGCGACCTTGATGTTCGTGAGACCAAGGCGACAGAGCTCTGGGAAATGATTTCGGAAGAACGGTTGTCGAACGAGCAGGAAGACCGGTATCACGGTTACACCTGGGAACGAGAGGCGCTGAATAAGCATGCCAGCGAAGACGAGATTAGGCGAATCGGCAACCTCTACACTGTTCGTATTACCGTCCGCTGGGGCGACGACTTGCGCGGAAACCATCAGGAGGAGAGTTACGTCACGTTTTGGAGAAAAGTAGAGGAGTAGTGTAGAGTGCGTAGTGCAGAGTGCAGAGTGAAATGAAGAAGGCGTTTACATTGCTGGAGCTGATGTTCGCGGTAATGCTGACTGGCATTATCACGGTTCTCGCGATAATGACTTTCGACGCCGTTTCGACGGGGTGGCAGCTATCTACCGATTATATTGATAAGACCCAACGCTCCGATTATGCGTTGGATCAGATCATCACTGGTCTCCGTAGTATGTACTATCCGCATGATGGCAAGCAGAATGAAAACTATGGGTTCGTTCTGATTGATAACGGAGACGGCGATGATCCGGACAGCTCTGACGTCATTGAATGGTCCAAGACTGGTCCGTCTATCGTCGGCACCAAGTCCGCCGTGGCCGATACTGTTCATCGCGTGCAGGTGATGGTTCTTGAAGAGGGAAACAGTAAATATCGGGATGTTAACGGACGGTGCATTGAAATTCAAACTACTGGGCTTTACGCCCGTCGCTGCCCCGATACTGCGCTCAGGCCTGTCAACAACGAGAATTCTGTGGATTACACCTTCAGCAATGACGAGATGTATGAACCGGTACTGATCGCGGACGGCATCGTGGGCTTCAACTGCAGGGTGCTTAAAAGTGCAGATGAAGTCAAGGATTCAGAAAACGACAAGCGGAAGTTCGAGGACGAGTTTTCTGAGTCCAATTCCGTTCCGTATAAGGTTGAGCTTACTTTTCATATCGCAGATCCCGAAGGTAAGAGCTATCGCTCTAACACCGCTCCGGTAATGCGCATCGTTAGGATTCCGATCCACGAACAGTCGCTGGATGGAGCGTCGATTCCAAGTGAAGATGCAAAGGGCGCTAAAAAAACCAGTGGTGACAACAAGCGGAGGGGGCGCAAATGAGACGCGGCTCGATTCTCATGCTGGTGCTGTGGATAATTGCGGTGCTTTCCGTGATGGTGGTAAGCTTTGCCTATGAGGCGCGGTTGCAGACTGGTGTCAACGTCTATGTTCGCGAACGTAATCGTGTTAACCGACTGATGGATGCCGGACAGGCGCTTGCGGAAGTCGTTCTGACCGGTTATTCTGAAGCTCGGGACTGGTCGGAAGACGACGACATTGAAGAACTGCTGAAGGATGATCGCTGGATACGTGAGAAACGCGCTCTTAAGAGCGACTCGAAGTGCACGATCGGTCCGATCCTGCTAGATCCCGATAATCCCGGTAACGGTACGATCAAGGTTGAAATCGAACTTGTCAATGCTGGAGAGAAGAACGCCATCAACGTCAATGACCTTTATGAAGGCGGCGACCAGAACTTTCGCCTCCGCTGGGAGATGATCATGCGCTCTCACGGAGTCCCAGAAGACTTTGAGGTCGATACTAAGGATGACGGACGCCAGCGCCTGATGGATTTATTGATCGCATCTTGGAATGACTGGCGAGATGAGGATACGGTCACGACCGCAATCGACGGACGCGAACTCGGTGCCGAAGAGTCGTGGTACGAGGAGCTCTACGAAGATGATAAGGTGGATGACGAAGATAAGCGTTATCCTCGTAATGCTGCGATTCCTGACATCAAGGAGATGTCCTATATTCGCGGATGGAGAGATGCTTTCGGGCAGGCAGTGCTGAAGGGCGGATGCCTTAATCCTGATGAAAAGGAAGAGGACCGGATCTATGTCCGTGGTATCATGGATCTCTTCTGTACTTCCGGCACCGCCAAGCTTAACGCCAATAGCTGTTCGGTTGAACAGTTACTGACCATCCCTGGTATAGCCGGCGCGGATGAGGATGATGATGAGGACGCTCAGGAGCGTGCTGATGCTATCATCGCCGCATTGAAAGAGCCGCCGGAGGGGCGTGATGATTTCGATAAATCCCGCACCTGGTGGCCGTATCGTGATTTTAACGACATGTTGGAGCGCGTTCATGACTATGATTCCAGCGTGCAGATCGGTAATGATGCTAGTCAGTATCTGGTGTTTGTTCCCGATCAGAACAGTGTTTTCAAGGTTAAGATCATCGGCGAGTCTCGCGGTATGTTCCGTGAGGTGAATGCCGAGGCCTATGTCAAGGATAAGAAGGTTCGTTACATCAAATGGCGTGAAGACTGATTCCACCTTCCAACAACCAACTGTTAAAAACCAACTGCGAGAGGATCAACAAGTGAGTGCGAAGATCATTGATGGAAAACAACTGGCCGCTAACCTGCGTGCCGAAATCGCCGCGGGAACCGCCGCGCTCAAGGCGGAGAAGAGCGTGACGCCCGGACTCGCCGTTATCCTCGTCGGCGACAATCCCGCAAGCGTAAGTTACGTGACTGCGAAGGAGAAGGCTTGCAACGAGGCCGGCATGTATTCGCGTGAGATTCGGCTCTCCGCGGAGACGACCGAGGCCGAGCTCATCAAGTTGATTCAAGAGCTTAACGTCGATACCTCTATTCACGGAATCCTCGTCCAGCTCCCAGTTCCGAAGCATATTCGCGAAAAGGCGGTGATCGACGCGATTGCTCCGGAGAAGGATGTGGACGGCTTCACGCCCGTCAATGTCGGCAAGATGATGATCGGCGACGAATGCTTCCTTCCCTGCACTCCGCACGGGATCATTAAGCTGATCGAATTTTCGGGAATGGATATCAAGGGCAAGCACGCAGTCGTCATCGGACGCAGCAATATCGTCGGCAAACCCGTCGCCGCGCTCTTGGCGCGTAAGCAGACCAATGCGACCGTCACTCTGTGTCACACCGGTACGCCCGATATCTCGGTCTTTACCAGGCAGGCCGATATCGTCGTCGTCGCCGCGGGGCGTCCGGACACCGTGAATGGCGACATGCTGAAGCCGGGTGCGGTTGTCATTGACGTCGGTGTGAACCGTATTCCCGATGCGACGAAGCCGAAGGGATTCCGCCTTGCCGGCGACGCCGATTTCGAAAGCTGCTCTAAGGTCGCTGGCGCCATTACCCCCGTTCCTGGCGGGGTTGGTCCGATGACCATCACCATGCTCCTCTGGAACACTCTCGAATCCGCTAGGCGTGCGGCCAAGTGACTGTCTGGATCGTCAATCCCTTCGACAATCTGCCGCTGGAAGGCTATCGCCCCCAGCGGTACTGGATGATGTCCCGAGCATTCGCGGATGCTGGACACGATGTCACGCTTTTCACCAGCGATTTCAATCACACGACAAAGAAGAAGAGAGCTGTGGTTCGTGATTGCGGTTTCACGAATCACGATCCGCGAACCGCGAACCACGAACCACGAACCACGAACCACGAACCACGCTTTGCGGTCCGATTCATTCCTACTCGCCCTTACTTCCACAACGTATCCATTGCACGCGTCGTTTCCCATCGCAAGCTCGCCTCGAACTGGCTTGCCTGTGCGACGAAAGTGGAGAAGAAGCCCGACGTTGTCATCGCCTCGCTGCCGCCGATCAGACTGCCTTTGTTCGCTAAGGCTTATGCCGATTCCGTTGGTGCGAAGTTCGTGGTCGATATCATGGACGACTGGCCGGGAACGTTCTACCGTCTGCTGCCGCGCGGGTTGCGCTGGCTGGGTCCGTTGCTGTTTTCCGGCTCCCGCCGCAACGTCCGCTATCTTTACGCCCATGCCGATCTCGTTACCGGCGTCGCCGATCGTTATGCCGATCTCGCGCTGTCCGCTGGTGCGAAGCGTTATCTCCGCTTCTACCACGGCATAAAGCTTTCTGATTCCACTCTCCAACTCCAACTCAAAACTCCAACTAAAAAACTGCTCTACCTCGGCAACCTCGGACGCACCTATGATCTTCGCACCGCGATCGAGGCGGTGGCGCTTGATCCGCAGCTGACGCTTGATATCGCAGGAATGGGCGAGCAGGAGGATGCGCTCAAGGAGTTTGCCGCGGAGAAGGGCGTCACGGACCGTGTTCGTTTCCATGGCTACCTTAACGAATCGGCGCTTGCTGAACTGGCGGCTACCTGCTCCTACGGACTCATCCCGATGTCCGATGAATCTTGTGTCGGCATTCCCTATAAGTTCGCGGACTACGCGCGTTTCGGACTCCACATTCTCTCTTCTCTCCGCGGCGAATCCGCCGCGCTGCTCGATAAGTATCATTGCGGAGCGCTCTACACACCCGGCGATCCTCGTTCGTTAGTTGAGAAGGTGGAGAAAGCAGGTGGAGGTGGACAAAGGAATTTAAACTCCACTGTGCCACCTGTCACCTGCCACCTGCCACCTGACTTCCCGTCTCTCCTCTCCGAACTCGACGCCACCCGCATCTATCGCGATTACGTCGCCGAAGTTGAAAAACTCTAATCTCTCCCCATTCCCCACTCCCCATTCCCCTCACATGATCCGCCTCGACAAACATCTCCTAACCCTGTATCCGGACTTCTCTCGTTCTCGCATTGAGGGACTGATTAAGGGTGGTTATGTCACGGTGAACGGAGCAGCGGCGGCGAAGGCCGGGATGAAGATCGCAGAGGATGATGAGATCGAGGTCGAGATCCCGCCGCCGGTTCCTGCGATTCCCGAGCCGGAGGACATTCCGCTCGACGTCGTTTTCGAGGATGACGACATGCTCGTCATCAACAAGGCGCCGGGAATGGTCGTGCATCCTGCGCCCGGACATTTCACAGGGACGCTAGTAAACGCGCTCCTGCATCACTGTCCGAATCTTTCCGGTATCGGCGGTGTCGCTCGTCCCGGAATCGTGCATCGGCTGGACCAGTATACATCGGGTCTCATTGTCGTCGCCAAGTCGCAGGTGGCGATGGATGGACTTGTCAAGGCGTTCTCTTCGCACAAGAACATCGAGAAGACCTATCTCGCGGTCTGTCATGGTTCGCCGCGGCTTAATGCCGGTCGCATCGAGAATCTCATCGGACGCCATCCCGTCGACCGCAAACGCATGGCGATCGTGGAGAAGAACGGCAAGCTGGCGATTACGAATTGGGAGAAGATTGATAAGTTGGAGCGAGAAGTTGGAGTTGGAGATGAGTTGAAGTGTGAAGTTGAAGTTGAAGAAAGGAAGTTAAGTTCCACTATACCACTACCACTTTCCACTACCACTTCACTAATCAAATGCCGAATCGAGACCGGACGCACTCACCAAATTCGTGTGCATATGGCCTCACTCGGGTGCCCAGTGATCGGAGATTCGGTCTATGGGAAGCCGGCGCTTGACAAGAAGCTTGATCCGGTCCCGCAGCGTCAGATGCTCCACGCCTGGCGTCTCAAGCTCTGGCATCCGGTCAAATCCGTCCAGATGTCCTTCGAAGCCCCTATCCCCGCCGATATGAAGCCATATGTCATGTTATAATCGCCACTCGAGGTTTGGCAGGATACAAAACGCGAAAATGTGGTATAATACGCGCAGTTGATTTCCGTTCGGGTGGGTTTGTGCCCCGCCGGATGGCCGCGAGAAGCGGCGTTGATCTTTAACAGACGCTGACGGGCACAAGACGTCGGCGAGCGGGCTGAAAAGCCAGAACCTTTAACCCCGGCTGCACAACGGGTCGGGAAAAGGAGTCGCGGAACCTAACCATGGCTGCGGCGGTGTACGCAATCTTGTGTATTTGGCTTCGATGGAAAACGACCAAAACTTTCGAAGGAGCCGGATATGTGAGATGCGTCACGTGGTACTCACGTGGCGTGTCTTCTATTCGTGTTTCTTCAAGGCGCTTGGTCGTGCCTCCATCGGAACATTGATGTGAAGGCACGCCACTCTTCTTTTCTGTGTGATGAGGTGCGTGTGAAATGCTGTACACAGAAGATAAGGAACATTACGATGGCAAAGTTGATGACACGGGCAAACGTGCTTCAGTCAGGAAAACTGGTTTTGAGTCAACATCCGACATTTCGGATAATCAATGACATAGCCGATGCTTTTGGCGTTCCAAGAGCGGCTATTAGAACAGGAATCTATTATAAGGGTGCAGTGGACATCTCTTCTCATGTGACGCTTTGGTGGCCGAAGATTCTTCCTCTTCGTCCAAACACAGGCGGCTGGACAAACAAAGCGACCTATAACAAGTTCAGTGAAATCGTTGCGATTGAAGAGAAAAATAAAAATTCAGCAATGAATCAGAATCATCTGAACGATGTTCTTCAGCAGAATCGGCGGCGAGTCGTTTTTGGTAATTTTAGGCCGAGAGGGGGTTATGAATATTTAGGCGTTTTTGAGTTGGATCGGAATGCTTCGAAGTCGGTGTGCGTCTGGAAGCGAGTCTTTAATGATTGGAATATCGTTTAATTGCGAGGGGAAGGAGCTTATGTTTCGGACAAAGGGTAATGGCAAGGAAGATGCGACGTATCACAAGCGTATGATTCTTCACATTGCAGAAATTGATGTTGGTGCGGCAATTGTCATAGGTGCCATGTATTTCGAATGGGCGATTAAGAGGGCTGTGTTGGCGTTAGGAAGTTCTCCTGTTTCAACGTTGAACGAAATGTATCGGCATGGCGAAGAAGGACAGAAGCTCGGCATGGATAAATTGAAGAAGTTGTGGAAGGAAGAGCTTCGAGGCTGCGTTGGGTGTACGAGTCTGTCAGACTATTTTGATTCTAAGAAGAATAAGAGAAGTTTTGGTCGACTGAAACTGACATGGCGGGACTTGGAGCGGGCGAGGAAGTTGCGCAATAACATTGTTCACGGCGGTCGTTGTAGCCCTCCGCCGCAAAATGGAATTGATTATGTTGAGTTGGAAATAGCGGCGGCAGAAGAATTGGCGAAGCTTGTTGAAACAAGAACTAGACAGTCTATTTACAATCCTATTCGGAGGAAATGCAAA
>CAMGEN010000048.1:0-11917 GCA_946055075.1 uncultured Verrucomicrobiota bacterium
TCGCTTCCCCGCACCGTTTTGCGGCCGTTGCGTTCGCGCTTTGCACCATAGTATACCATAAATGAGAATTGTTTGCGGAACAATTCTTATCGGAGGTTTGGCGAGGGATTCCTTGAGATGAGAAGGGGTCTGGCGCTGCTGGTTGCTGCTGTAGTGAGTTGACAATGCGCCACAGGTGTAGTAAATTATGCGTATTATGAAAAACATTATTACTGTTGCGATGATCATGGCCGCGGCGGCGGCTTGTGCGGGAGAGCAGCTCATGAACCTTCCGTCCTGTAAGAAGGGCGAGAAGCGCATCGCCGTTTCGCCAGAGCTCACCTGGCCGGCGAATCCCGGAGACGCGGAGGTGTGTCTCTGGAAGGACGATAAAATCGCGGCGCTTTCGATCACCATCGACGACAACTGCAAGCCGGACCACGAATGGTGGCTGAAGCTTTCGGAAGAGCTCGGCTTCAAGGTCACGTGGTTTGTGATCACCGACAAGGTCGACAAGAACGAGAATTCCGGCTTCGTCGGCACCTGGGCGGACTGGCAGAAGCTCGCCGATGCGGGACATTCGATCCAGTCGCATACGACGAATCATCAGTCCGCCAAGACGATGAAGCGCGATCTCACCGAAGACGAGCTGAACGCGATGTATAAGGAGTCGCTCGCGACGATCGCGGCGCACGTGAAGAACAACCGCGCGTGCTGCATCGCCTATCCGCGCGGTGAACCTCATCGCGAGATCGTCTCCAAGTACGTGATCGCGGCGCGTGGCACTAGCGGCGTGCCGGACACGGCGGACAAGATCGACTATCTCTGCACCAATTCCGGCGGCGGCGTCGCGACGGTGGAGATGCTGGTCGAGGGCAAGACCGAGAAGGGTCCGAAATGGCTGCCGGGCAAGACTTGGCTGAAGCGCGGTTGGGCGGTTTCGCTCTACCACCTCGTCCATCACGGCAGAACTCCCGAGGAACAGAAGGCTTCGGCGGACAAGGTCGAGGCGGATATCCGCGAGATCGCGACGCACAAGGACAAGCTTTGGATCGGACGCTTTGAGGATGTCGCGCGTTACGGACAGGAGCGTGACACGGCGAAGCTCGACGTCAAGGTCGATGGCGACAAGGTTTCGGTCGCGGTTACCGACGATATGAAGGACGACATGTTCGATTTCCCGCTCACCGTCAAGGTGCGCCTTCCCGACGGCTGGAAGAGCGTGAAGGGCGGCACGTTCGTCGAACACGACGGTAAGCCCTATGCGCTTGTCGACGTCGTACCCGACCGCGGCGCGGTCGTGCTTGCCAAGTAGGCGGAAATGGCTGACTACATTGCGCCGGGTTGGAAGCTCGATGAGCAAGGGAGGCTTAGGCGCGAAACCAAGCCTCATATGGGGCGCCGGCTGCCGGGGTTTGATTATCGGCAGCCCGGGTGTTATGTCGTAACCATCGTTTTAGCCGATCGTCGATCCGGCGCTTTAGGCGAATTGGCGATCCGGCGAAAATCATCGGCTGGCGCCGATGGGGGTAGAACGGACAGCGGACCGCGACCAAGGGGTGATGAGGGTTGGCTGTCGGTTGCCGAGGCGCGAGAACTGTCGCTTGATCCGGATAAGGTCGAAGCGAAGATTGTTTTCAGCGAATTGGGCAGGGCGATATTCGCGCATTTCAGGCGGATGGGCGAATTTACCCGCGGGCTCCGTCCCGTTTATTGCGCTATAATGCCCGATCATCTGCATTTGCTGGTGGAAGTGGTTTTCGAGTTGGCTCGGCCGTTGGGCAATGCGATCGGCGGTTTCAAGACCGGCTGTGAAAAAATCTACGCCAAGCAAGGCGGCGAAGGGCGGCTTTTCGCCGAAGGGTTTGTTGACGAGATCGTTTTACGGGCGGGGCAGCTTTCTCGGGAATTCGATTATCTGGTCGATAACCCGCGGCGGTTGGCGATAAAGAAGCTCTTTCCAGATCTTTTCAAGGTGTCGCGAGAGATCAAGGTTGACTTTCGGCTGACGCCGAAAGGGCAAGAGCCACCGGAAGGGGGAGGGCGCGCGGGCGATGTTGTTTCGTCTGCTCCTTCGGCGCCAGCCGAAGGTAGATTCTCGGCGGTCGGCAATCATTTTCTGCTTTTTCGGCATTCGTTTCACCAGATTCAGGTTTCGCGGCGGTTTTTCGCTTATGCGCGCGACGCGCGGGGAAAGCTTTTGAAAGATGATCCGTCGGCGGTGGCTACATCAGAGTTTCAAGAGAAGCTGGCAGCGGCTTTGGCGGCGGCTAAACGCGGCGCGGTTGTCATATCGCCATGCATCAGCCAGGGAGAACGGGAAATCGCCAGAAGGGTTTTCGAGGCCGGCGGCAGGGTGATTACTTTGGCAAACAAGGGTTTTTCGCCGCTATACAAGCCGGGTGGAAAGTTGTTTGAGAGCTGTGCGAAAGGTAATCTGCTGATGTTGGCGCCGCGCGGTTGGCCTTATCAGCCCGCCGAACGGACGATGACCAGGATTGACGCCATGATATTGAATCGAATCGCACAGCTGATAGCCGGAGAAAGCGCCTATGAAATCGATTATAAAGGCGCGAAACTCGACAATGTCGATTTCGAGTTGCGCAAGGTGATTTGACCTCCACCTCCAAGAAAGCGCTGGACCCCCTTGCCAAAAGGACCGGTTTTGTGATACAATTATCTCATCCAACTTAAAGGAGAATCAAATACTATGGCAGGAAAGCTTGAAGAACGTGTGAAGAACATCATTGTTGAGCAGCTCGGCGTCAACGCCGAACAGGTCACGACCGAAGCGTCGTTCATCGACGATCTCGGTGCTGACTCGCTCGACTCCGTTGAACTTATCATGGCGTTCGAAGAGGCATTTGGCGCGGCGATTCCCGAAGAGGACGCCGAGAAGCTCACCACCGTCGGCAAGGTTGTCGATTATCTCAAGTCCAAGGGATACGGCGACGAGGCCTAAGACGCCGAACGGCAAACACAGCAACAGGGCGTCCGGGCGACCGGGAGCTCTGTTGTTTTGTTTATAGGATGACGGCATCCGCCTTCACGCGCACCAGGCACTAAGCACCAAGCACCAGGCACTCATGTCCTCTGATTTATCCAACGTCCGCAATATCGGCATCGTCGCTCACATTGACGCGGGCAAGACGACGACTACCGAACGCATCCTCTTCTATACCGGCAAGATCCATAAGCACGGCGACGTCCATGACGGCAACACGACGACGGACTTCATGATTCAGGAGAAGGAGCGCGGCATCACCATCCAGTCCGCCGCGATCACCTGCGAATGGAAGGGCAGGACGATCAACATCATCGACACTCCCGGGCACGTCGACTTCACAATGGAGGTCGAGCGCTCGCTCCGCGTCCTGGACGGCGCGGTGTGCGTGTTCTGCGCGGTCGGCGGCGTGCAGCCGCAGTCCGAGACCGTGTGGCGTCAGGCGGACCGCTATAACGTGCCGCGCATCGCCTACGTGAACAAGATGGACCGTATGGGCGCCGATTTCGCGCGGGTGGTCGAAGAGCTTCGCAACAAGCTCCGGGCTCCGGCCTGTCCCATTGAGCTCCCGATCGGCAAGGAAGACGGCTTCAAGGGCGTGGTGGATCTCGTCAACATGAAGTCGATCGTCTATGACGAGTCCACTGAAGGCAAGAATTTCACCGTCGGCGAGATCCCGGCGGAACTGAAGGATGAAGCCGAGCTCGCCCGCGCAGAGCTGGTCGAGAAGGTCGCCGACGTCGACGAAGGCGTGATGGAGTCGTTCCTCGAGAACGGCGATCTGACCGCCGAGGAGCTCGTGCCGGCGATTCGCCGCGCGACTGTCGCTGGCAGCTTTGTTCCCGTGCTCTGCGGAACTTCGTTCAAGGACAAGGGCGTGCAGCCGGTGTTGGACGCCATCTGCGAGTATCTGCCGAGTCCGTCGGACCGTCCCCCAGTCTCGGCTACCGATCTCAAGAGCGAGGAGAAGATCACCCGCAAGCAGGAGGATTCGGAGCTTTTGACGTCGCTCGTGTTCAAGATCGCCACGGATCCCTATGTCGGCAAGCTCTTCTTCGTGCGCGTATACGGCGGTGTTCTGAAGAAAGGGCAGAATGCCTATAACCCGCGCACCAGGAAGCGCGAGCGCATCATGAAGATCGTCCGTCTTTTCGCGGATGACCAGCAGGAGGTGGAGGAGCTCCATGCCGGAGACATCGGCGCGATCGTGGGCCTCAAGGAGGTCACGACCGGCGATACGCTCTGCGCCGAGATGAAGCCCTGCTATCTCGAGCGCATCACCGCTCCGAAGCCGGTGATGTTCATGGCGATCGA
This sequence comes from uncultured Verrucomicrobiota bacterium, assembly GCA_946055075.1. Classification (GTDB taxonomy): domain Bacteria; phylum Verrucomicrobiota; class Kiritimatiellia; order RFP12; family UBA1067; genus UBA1067. The sequence continues at coordinate 4,298 of CAMGEN010000048.1, forward strand.
ACCCAAGAGTTCCGCCGACAAGGACAAGCTCGTCGAGTCGATGAAGGCGCTGGCGGCCGAGGATCCCACCTGTCAGTTCCGCGAGGACGAGGAGACGGGGCAGACGATTCTCTCCGGCATGGGCGAACTTCACCTCGAGATCCTGGTCGACCGCCTGAAGCGCGAATTTAAGTGCGCCGCGAACACCGGCAAGCCGATGGTAAGCTACTGCGAGACCATCACGAAGCCCGCGTCCACCGACTTCTCCTTCGACCGTGAGCTCGGCGGCAAGCGTCACGCGGTGTCTCTCAGGATCGAACTCAAGCCCCTCGAGCGCGGCAAAGGGCACGCGGTGTCGCTTTCGCGAGATTTCGTCAATACCGTCACCGACAGGCATCTGCAGGATTGTGTCCGGCAGGGGCTTGAAGACGGTATCGTCACCGGCGTGCTCGCTCGTTATCCGATGACCGACATCGAGGCAACCTGTGTTTCGGCGACGATCGTCGATCCCGAGGTCTCGGACGAGGTCGCTTTCCGTTCGGCGGCGATGATGGGCTTCCGCGAAGCGGCAGAGCAGGCCGGTGCGGAGTTCCTCGAGCCGATCATGAAGCTCGAGATCACGACGCCTCCGGAGTCCGTCGGCGAAGTGCTCGGCGATCTGAACGGACGTCGCGGAACGGTGATGAACATGGATATGCGCGGCGACCTGCAGCTTGTCCACGCCCGGGTTCCGCTGGCGCAGATGTTCGGCTATTCGACGGCGATCCGTTCGCTCACGAAGGGCCGCGCTTCCTATTCGATGGAGACGGATCAGTTCGAGCTTGCGCCGAAATCGGTCCGTGAGGAGATTCTCGCCCGCTGATGTCCGTCGGGAAGTCCAGAGTCGCGCCACACGTCGCGGAGCTCCCGAAGAGCGGAATTCGCAAGTTCTTCGATCTGGTCGCGCAGTCTAACGACATCGTGTCTCTGGGCGTCGGCGAGCCCGACTTCGACACGCCCTGGCACATCTCCCGCGCGGCGGTTACCTGTCTTGAGGACGGTGGCACGCATTATACTTCGAACTGGGGCACCCCCGCCCTCCGTCAGGCGATCTGCCGCTATCTCGACCGCCGTTTTGCCGCGAAGTTCGACTGGCACAAGGAGGTGCTGGTCACGGTCGGCGTTTCCGAGGCGATCGATCTCGCGATCCGCGCGATCTGTTCGCCAGGCGACGAGGTGCTGTATCATGAGCCGTGCTTCGTTTCCTATGCGCCGACGATTCGTCTCGCGCATGCGGTCCCCGTCGCGGTTCCGACGCGAGTTGAGGACGAGTTTCGGCTGACGGTGGAGGCGCTCGAGGCGAAGGTAACTCCAAGGACGAAGGCGCTTCTTCTGAATTTTCCGTGCAATCCGACCGGCGCGACGTTGAGCCGCGAAGAGATGCTCGCGATCCTCGCCTTCGCGGAGAAGCACGACATCCTGATCCTGGCGGACGAAGTGTATTCGGAATTGAATTACCTTGCTTCGACTCCGCGCTTCAGTTCCTTCGCGTCATTTCCGCAGTATCATGACCGGGTGATTCTGCTGAACGGGTTTTCGAAGAGCTGGGCGATGACCGGCTATCGTCTCGGTTACGCGTGCGGTCCGGCGGATATCCTGGACGCGATGGTGAAGATCCATCAGTACGGCATCATGTCCGCTCCGACCCTTTCGCAGGCGGCCGGCGTCGAGGCGATGGATTTCGGCGACAAGGACGTGGCGCGGATGCGGCGCGAGTATCAGCGCCGTCGTGATTATCTGGTTCCGGCGCTGAATGCGCTGGGCTTGAAGACGTTGATGCCAAAAGGGGCTTTTTATCTTTTCACCGACATCCGTTCTACGGGGATGTCGGACGACGACTTCGCGTTGAAGCTGCTTAAGGAAGGCGGGGTCGCGGTGGTGCCGGGGTCTGCGTTCGGTCCTGGCGGTGCCGGTTTCGTGCGGCTCTCCTACGCGACGTCGCTCGATAAAATCAAGTTGGCCGTGGAGCGTATAGAACGAATGGTGAGAATATGAAAAAGTGGAACGTTGCTGAAATTCGGAATTCGAAGGGTAAACGCAAGCTCGGTTGCGTAACGGCGTATGACGCGTGCTTCGCGCGGCTGGCGGACGAGGCGGGTTGCCCGATTATTCTGGTCGGCGATTCCATGGGCATGAATACGCTTGGCTTCGAAACGACGCTTCCCGTCAACATCGAGGATACGCTCCGAGCGGTTTCGGCGGTCGCGCGCGGCGCGAAGGACGCGCTCATCGTCGGCGACATGCCTTTCGGGTCGTATCAGTGCGGCGACGACGCGGCGATGGAGAATGCGGTCAAGATCATCAAGGCGGGTGCGGATGCGGTCAAGCTCGAGGGCGGAGCGCGAGTCTGCGGGCTTATCAAACGCATGACTGAGGCCGGTATTCCGGTGCTTGCGCATGTCGGCATGACTCCTCAGTCCGTCAACTCCTACGGCGGCTTTAAGAAGCAGGGCAAGACCCGCGAAGCTGCGATGGTCGTCATGGACGAGGCGAAGGCGGTCGAGGCCGCCGGCGCTTTCGCGGTGACGCTCGAGTGCATTCCTTCCGAGCTTGCGGCGGAGATCACCGCTGCGGTGAAGATCCCGACGATCGGCATCGGGGCGGGTCCCGTGTGCGACGCGCAGTGGCTTGTGATGCACGATCTCCTCGGGCTCAACGAACGCGTTCCTTCTTTCGTGAAGAAGTATTCGAATCTTGCGGAGACGGTCCGCGGCGCTTTCGCCGCGTATGTCGACGAGGTCGCCAACGGCTCCTTCCCCGCGTAAATGGATGTTCGCTTTTGCGGTCGACATTGTTCATGTCGATCTTAGACGCTGCGGTGCATTGCTCCTCGCGGATACGCATATCCCCCAAGCGAAGCGAGTCGCCGAAGGCGATGCCAGGGGTGCGAGAGCCGACTGTCGATCAAACCGTCGCTGAAGGAGTCGCTCGCGGAGAGACGACTTCCGTCTCTCCGCGACTAAATTCGGTGGGGAGATTATGATATACTATAGGCGATTTTGATTGTGGTCCTGTAGCTCATCTGGACAGAGCAGCTGCCTTCTAAGCAGCGGGTAGTGGGTTCGAGTCCCGCCAGGACCGCCAATGCGCGTGTTGCGCACAGGTAATAGATATCAGGTGACAGGTAACAGGAGGAATGTGATGAAACTGTTGGCGGTAATCTGTATGATGTCGATGGGTGTTTTCGCCGAGAGTTTCACTGAGGCGTTCAAGGCGCCGGACCAGGAGGCGAAACCGTGGTGCTACTGGTGGTGGCAGAACGGCAATGCGACGAAGGAGTCGATTACCGCGGATCTCGAGTCGATGAAGGCACTTGGGTTCGGCGGCACGCTTATGTCCGATAGCCGCGGCTATCACGATGACGAGGACCACGTGTTCACGCCGAAACCGGCGAACACGGTCATGGACGACGAATGGCGTCCGCTCGTGCAGCACGCGATCCGCGAGTGCAAGCGGCTCGGACTCCAGATCGTGTTCAATACTGCGACGAGCGGCGGCAAGCTGTGCGGTCCGTGGCCGCTCGGCATCGACTCCCCGAAGCGCCTGATGGTGCGCGTGTATCCGAAGGGCGCCGAATTCGAGAAGCCGGATTTTCCATTCTGGCACGACATCGCGTCCTTCGACGTGAAGGCCGATGCGGCGGAGCTCGTGAAGCGCGGCTGGTACGAGGCCGGCGACGGAACGCGTACGCAACACGCCGGCAAGGACAATTCGATGTCCGCGAAGAAGTGGTACAGGGAAGGTGTCGGCGAGGACTACACGGTGCGCTTCGGCTGGACCACGATTCCCGGACACGAATACGACGCGGACGTTCTCGACCCTGAGGCGGTCCGTCGTTTCTTCAACCGCTTCACCGGCGCGATCATGGACGAGGCGGGCGCGGAGAACGTCGGGGCGGACAAGACGATCGCCGGCATCTACTCCGTCAGCTGGGAGGGCGTGGTGCCGATGTGGTCGCCGACCTTTGAGGCGGACTTCAGGAAGTTCGCCGGCTACGATCTCCGTACGAAGATGACCTGGCTCGCGGGCATCGCGCCAGAAGGAGCGGACACCGAGAAGTTCATGATCGACTGCCGTCGCGCACGCAACGACATGTTCCGCGAGAACTTCTACGGAACGCTCGCGAAGATCGCGAAGGAACGCGGCGTGATCATGGTGTCCGAAAACGGCGGCCCCTGGCGGCGCGAACCCGAGGTGTTCCTCGAGGCGGACCAGCTCGAGTTCCTCTCGCTCAACGATATGCCGCAGGGCGAGTTCTGGGTCGAGGAGCAGCAGGGAATGAACAAGCACTGGCTCAACCACTCGTGCGAGTTCGTCCATATGCGCGGCGCGGTTTCGACGGGACACGTCTACGGCAAGAAGCGCATCTCCGTTGAGAGCTTCACGCACATGAACCAGCACTGGTCCATCTCGCCCTGGGCGCTCAAGCGGGCGATCGACATCGTGTTCGCGGATGGCGGCAACCATGTCGTCTGGCACACGTTCACGCACGCGTTCGACAGCTGGGGCGTGCCGGGGTACGAGTATTTCGCCGGTACGCACATCAACCGCAACGTGACCTGGCATAACGAGGCCAAGGCGTTCATCGGTTACCTCGCGCGTTGCGAGGCGGTGCTGCAGGCGGGCAAGCCGGTCGTCGATATCGCGGTGAAGTCGGGGACGCGTCCGTATGCCGACTGGGGACGTTACCTTTATCGCACGCCGGACGGCTCGACGGTTATTCCCGCCGGTTACAACTACGATCTCGTGAGCGATGTCGCCTGGGCGCAGTCGAAGGTCGTGGACGGACAGCGCGTGTTCCCGTCCGGCATGAAGTATCCTGAAGCGCTGCCGGCGCTCCCGGATCTGACTGGTCCCTGGACCTTCTGTCACCGCGCGACGGACGAAGAGGACATGTACTTCCTGCAGGGTTTCGCGAAGGGTGAGGCGATCTTCCGCGTCAAGGCAGCATCCGCGATGCTGCTCGATGCGGTCACCGGAGAGATCTCGCCGATCGCGATCACTCCGGTTGAGGACGGACGGACTCTCGTCAATCTCGACACCACCGCGAACGGATCGGCGATTGTCGTGCTGAAGCGAGGAGAGTACAACAAGGAGCTCGCGAACCAGTACAACGCGACGATGGAGGGGATGCAGGCGGTCAATGACGAATCGGTCGTGGTGACGGGTCCGTGGGACGTCTCTTTCCGCTATCACCGCATCGACCACACGCGTCATCTGCCGAAGCCGATGAAGATGGCGAGGCTGACGGACTGGACGCTTTCGTCCGAGGCGGACCTCAGGTATTTCTCGGGTCACGCGCTTTACGCGACGACAGTCGAGCTGCCGGCGGATGCGAAGCTCTCGGCGTTGGCGCTCGGGAAGCTGCCGACCGGTGTGGCGTCCGTAAAGATCAACGGCGTTGACTGCGGCGTCGTTTGGTGTCCCCCGTGGGAGGCGAAGATTCCCGCGGGTACGCTCAAGGCGGGCGAGAACCGGATTGAAATTGAATATACGAACAACTGGCAGAACCGTCTGATTGGAGACACTTTCCTTCCAAAGGCGGATCAGGTGACGACTTCGTGCCTGCAGCTCCTTCCGAGCCGAAGGAAGCCGAACGGCAAGACACTCCACCGGTATTCCGGCTATGCGTCGAACGACCCGCTCCAGCCGAGCGGTCTGATCGGTCCGGTGTTGTTGATGAGTGCCAGCAAATGATGGATGCTGACAGACGGAGAAGATATGACTGACGCAGAGTGGGTGGACCTGGTGCGGAACGGTGAGGATGCGGGCTGGAAACGCATCTGGGAGGAAGTCGTCGAGCCAGAGGCCAAATCCATGAGGTCCGCGGAGCTAATGAAAAAGTACACCATTGATCCCGGTGATTTGATGGGATGGCTTTACGAGGACATGATCGGACGCGGAAAGATAAACCTCTTTCGTGGCGAGGGCAGTTTTGCGGGATGGCTCAAGACTTATGTGCGAGGATATATCCTGCGAGCTGATCCGAACAAGCATGGCGAGATTTCGATCGAAGGTGCGTACCAAGGAGAGGACGGGGAGTCTGAGGCGATGGAAATTCCGAAGGACGACCACGAGACGATACGTGCCGAGGCGTGGCGGATGACGCATTGGTGTTTTCGGATGCTGTGGAACGAAGATCCGGTCCGCTGCTATATTCACCTGCTGAAGACGCGGCATTCGCTGTCGAGCGAGGAGATCCGTGATTTCCTCGAGGTGTCGTCCGCGGCGAACGTGGACCAGATATTCTCCCGTTCGGTCAAGTTCATGCGCTCATGGGCGGCGAAGTGCTATTAAGGTGATGAAGGTCGGATTCTTTGACAGCGGTTTTGGCGGACTCAACGTCCTTCGGGCTTTCCAGCGGCTATGTCCAGGCGTGCCTACGGAGTATATTGCGGATTCGAAGAATTGTCCTTATGGCAACAAGCCTGCGGATGAGATTATCCGGCTTTCCGAGGTGAACACGAAGAAGCTTTTGTGTCGGGGCTGCGGCATTATTGTTGTAGCTTGCAATACTGCGACTGCGGCCGCGATCGATTATCTACGTGTGAAATATCCGGGGGTGTTGTTTGTCGGTATTGAACCAGCAATCAAGCCGGCGGCTCTCAAGTCGAAGTCGGGAATCGTCGGCGTGCTCGCGACTGCTGGAACGTTTAATGGCCGCCTTTATAACGAGACCAAGGCACGTTTCGCCAAGAATGTGACGGTGTTGGCGACGGTTGCGGACGAGTTTGTCACGGAAGTTGAGAAGTTGGGCGAGCAGGGGCTTGAGGGACTTCCCGCGGCAAAACTGCCGCGGCTCGAACAGGTGGTGCGGCGTCGCATCGAGCCGCTGCTGTCCGCCGGTGCGGACAAGATTGTCCTCGGCTGCACGCATTTCCCGACGCTCAGACCGCTCATCGAGAAGGTCTGCGCCGGCCGCGCCGAAGTGCTCGATCCGTCCGACGCCGTCGCCCGCCAGATCCGTAAAATCATCGGAAAGTCAGTTTAGCGATCGACGTTGTTCAAGTCGATCTTAGTCGCTTCGGCGCTTCGCGCCTCCGAGCGCAGCGAGTCGCCGAAGGCGATGCCCTACCAGGGGTGCGCGAAGAACTCCTGAGTTCGCGCGTTGACCGAGACGACTTCCGCCAATCCCGCGCGATTATCGTAATCGGTTAGACTACTTGATTTTAGGATGGAGGATTTGGTATCATATGGGCAAGACAAGGAGAACATAAAATGATTTTTGGTTTTCTTCAGAACATGGGTCCGTGGCAGATCATCATCTGCATCGTCGTGATTGCGCTGCTGTTCGGCGGCAAGAAGATTCCCGAACTCGCGCGCAGTTTAGGCAAGGCGAAAGGCGAGTTCAAGAAGGGTCTCGCCGAGGGTGAGGCGGAGGAGAAGGAGTCAGAAAAGGCCAAGGTTGAGGAGCCTGCCAAGGAACTAGTTTGATTCGTGGATGGTGATTGGTGAATCGTGGTTGGTGATCACGAACCGCGAATCACGAAATGTGGAGATGGTTAGCTCGTTAATTAGAGAGCGACTAAAAGAAGTTCCCGAGCGCCCCGGCTGTTATCTCATGCGAGATCGCCGGGGCGTGATCATTTATGTCGGCAAGGC
>CAMGEN010000049.1:0-11790 GCA_946055075.1 uncultured Verrucomicrobiota bacterium
TAGCATATTCCGCAACTACTCCACCACTCCTACACCACCATTGGGGTCAGACCCTAGCCCCATCCCCTGAACGCGACTCGGGCGGAAGCGAAAGCGGAAACGCACGTTCACCTCGGGGATGGCATGTCGGCGGGGTCCCCCGTAAAAAACGTCGAAGCGAGCTCCCCGGCGACGACGAGGCAAGCGAGGAGCAACGTTGCAATCACCTGCCCAATATTCCGATGTATTTCAGACGGGCGTCGACTTCAGCCTTCTCCTTTTCGGTCATCTCCCACGCCTTGACCTTGCCGTTCTCACGGGAAAGACGGTTCTTGAAGATGCCGAGGCGTTCCAGGACGTAGAGGTGCGGTCCGCGCATCTCGTCATCGCCCCAAGTCGAGAAGATGTCGCCGAGATTCGCCATGTATAGATACGAGGCATAGGCCTTGGCGAGCTCTGGGTCGGACGCATCCGCACCGTTCTTAATGAGGTTCCAGATCTTCACGAACAACGGCGCGTATTCCGCCCGCTGGGAGATCACGCCGCAGGTGCCGATGCGCGTCCCCTGGAACATCCAGCCCTTGCCGCCCCAACCGCTGAACACGCCCTTGATCTCGCGATGGCGAAGCAACTGTTCCATACGGCTGTTGACCTGGAGCCCGGGCGACTCTTCCTTCACGTAACCATAAATCGAATGATTCTGCGCGAGGGTGACGAGCGTCTCCACCGAGGGCTGTGGGGACTTGCCGTTGAACGTCTGGATAATCACGGTCTGAGTCGTCGCCTTCGCGAGCGCGTTGTAGTAGTCGAGGATCATCACCTGATTCGTGCAGTCATCCGCAGGACGAGCAAGAATCACAAGCTGCGCACCATATTTCTTCGCAAGTCGCTCCACCGCAGCCGCCTGCTCGACGCCCTGCTCCGTATTGGTTCCACTGACGATCGCAGTGACACGCGCCTTGAATTCGCGACCCTTCTCAACGGATCGCGCGACGAGCGCATTCAACCCAGCCTCGTAGTCACCTGCCTCGACGATCTCCTTGCGCTCTCCAGCTGTCGGCCAAATCATACCGCCGGCGCCTGCGTCATTGACATACTCCGCCTCCTTCACAAGCGTCGCGATATCAACGCGCGCATCTTCGGTCCAGGGAGTGAGGAGCAGCGGGAACGGACCCTCCAGCCGCATACCGACGAACGGTACGAACAGACAGCCCTCGCCCTTCGCCTTTTCAAGCGCCGCGGCGATTCTGCCGCGGACATCATGGCCCTTGTCCATCTTCGAGGCGTTGAACATCACGCGCTCCACCTTGACATCGTCTGAGACCGTCTTGTCCCTGAACGCCGGCTCGATCCCGAGCACCGCCTTGAAGGCGCCACGGACCAGATCGTGGTTCTGATCCCAGGCCTCGGGGTGCACGGCGAAGATGAACATCTTCCCCTTCCCGTATTCCGCCCAGATCGCGGCAGGCTTGCCGCGCATCGGACTCTTCGCGTCCTGTTCAGGTTTTCCGTCGCAGTCGAACGTCGCAATCACCTCCGCCTTTCCGCAGTCCGGAACCGCCTCCGCCGGCAGCGCGAGCGGTCCGTTATGATAGCGCACCACACGTCTGCCCGCCTTTACGCCGGTGAGCTCCTCGAAGCGCGGCGAGAGCTCGATCTGCGCGGACATTCCGCCGCGAGGGAAAATGCCATCGCCTTTAAAGGGAATCATCCGAATGCGCTTCTCTTCATTCAACAGTACAGACTCGCCAGCACAGGTTCCGATATAGGCACCGCCGTTACGGACGAAGTCACGAATCTTCGCGCAACCTTCCTCGCCCCAATCGGCATAACGTTCAAGACCGCCGCCGCCTGGCATCACGAGACAATCGAAATCAGAAAGTCTCCCATCCTTCACGTCCGCCGCATTCAGCATCGCAAACTCGATCTCAGGCGAAGTCGACAACATCTCAGCCCAGCGCGCAGCACCAAAGCCTCGGCAACCATGATCCATATAAAGTGCCACCCTCGGCTTCGCAAACGCAACCACCGGAAGCACGACCACAAGCGCTAACAGATTCTTCATGACATCCTGTCTCCTACCTATCACTTCTCAAAGGGATCCCAGCCCTTGCGGTACTCCTTGGTGACGAACTTGTCGGCCTCGGGGTTGTTGGTGACATGGTGTCCGTCCCATTCCAGCACGCTGCCAGTTCCGGCGAGCGAGGCGATGTTGCCGAGGCAGACGGTCTTCGCCAGCGGCACCGAATATTCGAAGCAGTCGTTCGCCTCGCGCCCCTCGCGAATCGCCTTGTAGAACTCGTGGAAATGCGGCGGAGTGTTGATACGGTAGTTAAAGTCAAAAGCGCGGTCAACGCGGGGATGGCACCAGCCGTTCTCACGCGGCATGAAGCGGTAGCCGCCGTGGTGCGTAAACCAGAGATCGCCCTTGGTGCCGCGGAAGAGGACGCCGTTGGCGTGGAACGGATCATTCTCAAAGCCGTTCGCTTTCTCGACCTCCTTCACGATCGGCGGGATATTGAGCCATTCACGCTTATGGGGATGGCCGTATTTGCTGACATGCTCCTTGTCGAACGGAATGCCGTCGTTGAGTCCGTCCCACCAGTGGAGCTTGACGTCGCCGTGGCGTCCGTTCGCCGGGAAGAAGTACTCAAACGCGTCACGATATCCCCAAGCACCCTCTACGGCGAATTTCGCGTCCGTACAGGTAACGGTCTTGGGATCGGTGAGTTCGAGCGCCCAGAACGCGACATCCATGATATGCATACCGAGGTTACCGATGGATCCGTTGCCGTAATTGATCCAACTGTGCCAACCGTGCGGATGGAGCGCGTCTTGGTCTTCGGTCTCGCCGTAATAATCACAGAGAGGAGAACCGCCGCACCAGAGATCCCAGTCCATGCCCTTCGGCGGAGGACAGGAGGCGGGACGCTTCATCACCGAGTTGCAGCGGTCGTCGTAGGCCCAGACCTCGGTGACATCGCCGAGCGCTCCTTCTTGAATGCGGTCGACGCAGTACTTCATAGACGGAAAGGTGTGTCCGTAGGTTCCGCATTGCGTGACAATACCGGGCATCTTGCGCGTCTCCTCAAGGAGGAGATCGCCCTCGGCGGCGGTAAGACAGAGCGGCTTGTCGAGAAAAACATGAATGCCGCGGCGAAGCGCCATCACCGCGGGTAGCACGTGCTGGTGATTCGGCGTTTCGATCACGATGGCGTCGAATTCATCGCCCATCTTCTCAAAGAGATCCTGATAGGTATAGAACCAGCGGGCCTTGGCGAAGTTGGCGCGCGCATCGGCGTCGCAGGTATCAGCGACATGCTTGGAGAGCCACTGGTAGCGGGCAGGATCGGGCTCGCAGATCGCGACGAGGTCCTCGCAAAGGACACCATCGATCATATTGCGCGTCTGGTGTCCACACCCGAGAAGCGCTACACGAATCTTCGCGCCGCGGCGAATCTGTCGCGCCCGGCTCCAACCGAAGTTCGCGCAACCTATGTTGAAAACCGAAAACGAAGCGGCAGCTGTCGCACCCCCGAGAAAAGATCTCCTAGAAATATTCATAGTGATATTATCGCATATTTCCAAGCATTGCGCCACCATTATCTGCCAATCTTTCGTGGCGAGGGCGCATCGACTCCAATGTGTGCGCCCACACCTTGGAAGTGGGGCACCTAGACAACAATATAAAGTTATTCGGCGAGGGCCTTGGCCATTTCGTCGAAACGCCACGCCTTCACCGGAACGATACCAGGCGTGCAGACGCGGTAGTCCTTGCGGAAATGACCTTCAGCGAGGTAATCCATGAGCTCGCGGACCTTCGGATTCGCCATGTGGTCGCGCTTCGTCTTAATCGGAGCCGGCGCACGGAATCTGTCGGTGCGCAGCCACACGGGATTGGTGAGCGCACAGTGACGGACCATTTGCTGCGGCTTGTAGAGATAATCGGAGTCGTTCTCGCCGAAGCAACGGACCACGACATACCCGCCCTCAGCAGTTCCATCAAGCTCAAACGTGATTTCACCGCCGGTGAAGTCACGCACAGTCTCTAGCGTTTCACCGCCACGTCCGACAAGCTCAACCTTGGAGAGCTTCTTTTCCTCCTTCGCGGGAAACGCCGTCACCTTCACGAGGTGCTTCTTACCCTCTCCAGACTCAATCTCATCACCCTGCTCGTGCCCGTCTACAGACATGAACACGACTGGACCGGAACTCATCGTATGGCGAGCCTTGCGATACTCCTCCTTCATATAATCGAGCGTGAATCTATTCTTGCCATCGTTCTTGAGGAGGTTGAAGAAAGCGGTATCCCAGCTAGTGGTGTTATGTCCGACGGACATATCCAGCTCCGCGAATCCAGGAACACGATAACCGAGATCGAGAAGCGCAAACCAGAGCGCCTGATAATCACGATGAAACGCATCGTAGCCGACCACCGTCATGCCATCAAGATATCCGTCCTCCATAAGTTCGGGCAGCATTTCTGCGGCAATATTAGTGGTAAAGGGTCCGTTCGGATCGTTATTCGATGTCCACCAGCTCGTCGGATGCGCCCAGATCGCGAGCGCTCCGGCTGCACGCTGTTCGTCAATCACCTCGCGGTAGGAACGGCGCTGCTGCGGCTTGCCGTTCACAGGATTTACCGGCGACTTACCGTCGTCATATGGCGAATACCAAGTCTTAAGGCCCTGGTCGTAGTCGTGCCAGCTCGGAACGCAGACCTTAAAACCGACGTACCAGACGTGTCCGTAACGCTGTTTCGGCGTCTCGTTATCGACATAGAAGATAGTCTTCGTGCCAAGCGCATTTGCTTCATCAATCGTCTTCTGCACCTCGGCGGCATCGAACTTATAGTCGGGATTCACTCGACCTGCGTAGTAACGGTCGCGATACTCCTTCTCGTAATAAACGGTCATCTTCGCATTTTCCAGCGACCAGGGGCTACCAAGCCCGAACGCGGTAACAGAATTGCGCTGCGACCACTCTTTAAGGTTGTCCCAAATAAACTGCTGAGAAAACTGTGTTCCGCGGCAGGTATGAGAATGGCCAGCGCACTTGAAGACCGACGGTGCCTCGCACGGGGCCGATGAGAAGGCGGAGGCCATGCCCGCCATTCCGATGACGACAAACGACAGTATATATTTCCTTTCCATACCGTGAATTATACCAAACTGGCCGCAGATGTTGTAATATCCAATGGGGCAGCAAGGAAGAGAGGCAGACCTTGGGGGGCACTTGGAAAGACGAGCCTGCCGGTCGCGTTAGAACAGCCAGTGAAGGCGAGATCACCGATTTCCGTGAGTCCTTCGCCAGGCATGGTAAGCGCTCCGACAAAGCCCGCAGAAAGTCAGCCGACTCCGGTCCACTTGGTATCGGGACCGCGATAACCGAACCGCAGCAAGCGTCAACGAATGCGAACTGCGAAACCGCCGGGCTGCGGCGCAACCGCGCCGATATAGCGCGGGAATTCCGGGAACGTCGGATCGTCACCAACCCAGGCATCAATCACCCACGGCTCCTGCGGCACCTTCAGCCGATAGAAGTTCTCGCTATACGGATCGGTCGTATTGACGAACTGCGGCATCTCGGCAAGGACCTTGGTAGTATTAGTGTTGGCCAGGTTTTGGCCGATATCGTACCAGTCGAAAGTCGTCGCGGAACCAGTGACGAAATTATCCGCAAGGACCGCATTCTTCGTGAACATCGAACCTTCCCGGAAGCTCGAGCAGTATTCAATCGAGCCGTACTTCCACTTCGCAGTCGCCGACTCGTCGAAAACCGAACCGCAGCCGACGATGATGTTGTCGAATATCTGCGGCAGCCACATCATGCCGGTGCTGGCATTGTTAAACAACGACGACTCGAAGACAACATCATATCCCACGATGGTATTGTGATGGATAAAGGTATCCGTATTCCAGCAGCCACTGTAATTATGTCCATGCTGGAAGAGGCGATATCGCGCGGTACTCCCGTCGTTATGGATAAACCGGTTATAGGCGATTTCTCCGCGCGCGGGTTCTCCATTGCCGAGATGCCTAATGAACCAGCCGACATAGTGCGGGTCCATGGAAAAGTCATTGGCGCAGTTCAGAAATATGTTTGAAATGATATGAAAATCAGCGCCACAGTTCTGGCTTGATCCGTTGAACAGCGTGTCGAGGTGACAGACAAGGTTTTTCTCAAAACGAGTTCCGTTATGCAGATTCCAGATCGCCCCGACTGAAGCACGGTATTTGCCCATCCAGATATAGCACCTACGTATGGCCGTGTCCACGACCTTAGGCGCGGATGCGGACGGAGCCTCAGGCCCAGACACCACGCAGGAAACAGCATCGTAGCCGCTGAATTCATCCTTCATCTTGAACCAGCAGTTCTCGATGACAGTGCCGGAAACTCCGCCATCAATGGCTATCAATCCTCTCCCTCCCTTGCTCTGCTGAGCGTAAGAATTATTGCCGAATTCGGCGCGGAACCCGGAAATGGTGCAGTCGGAAGCGGACACCCGGATCGGCGCCGGCCAATCCGTGGAACCGCCTTTCAGAGTGTATGACTGCGACGCATAGTCGTCGGCAACCGCGAAGATCACCATCGAATTCGTCGCGGCGAAGTCCGTCGCCGGATTCCAGTCGGCGTCACAGCCGTACACGCAGTTCGAGTCAGCGACGACGGTTACGGAATCGCGATAATCGGCGAGCGAGTATATCCGCCCGGGACCGCCGCGGACAAAGACCATCGATCCGACCTGGGTCGCGGCCGCACAGCCCTCCTGGATCGTCTTGAACGGCGCCTCCTTCTTGCCGGTGCTCGTACCCGTGAACAGGCAGTCGACATAGTACTTGCGAAGCGCGCCGCCGGTCTGCTGTTCATAGCATCCTATATCGAGATTGTCAACGACACGGTTGTTACCAGCGAGATCAAAGATCTTTGCCCAGCCAGCGATCGAGTAAGCCGCATCGTGCAGCGTTCCGCCGGACTTCGGAGTAAGGTCGCCAGCCGCATAATTGACGAAATCGTCAGTAGTGATCAAGACGCAAGAGGAGTTGATCGGAGCAGCGTTGTCGGACGCGCAGTTCACGCAGCAGCCCGGATCCTCGGGGAAGGTACCGCCGCCGGAATCACCATACCACTTGACATTGGAACAGAACGGCGCATCCGCCTCCGGCCAAGTCATGTTGTGGAAAATGTCGTAATACGCCTTGCGTTTAACATTGCAGATAACCGTATTGTACACATGTCCATTGCCGTTTTCGCATTCAATTGCATAGCACGGCCACTGCAGCCGAGGATGGCTGTAGGTTACGTCGCCGTTCACCGGATTGCGCGGATTCTCCGTACAGAAGCTTACCGTACAATCAACAATCGTACAGTTCCGCATCACCGCATCGGCGTGGGTGAGGCGAACCAAGCCACCATCACTCTTGCAGTTGCGGATTAGGCAGTTTTCGACAGCGGCTGGACCATTAACGAACAGCGCCTGTTCGCGCGAAGTGTTGCCGTTATTGTTATAACCGTTATCCACGTCGATATTCGTCAGCGAATTCTCCTCGATGATACAGTGCGTCAGCAGTCCGCCGCCGAGCCAGACACCGGCGTGCGGCGCATTCTTACTGGCGAGGCACTGCCGGATGACGCAGTTCGAGATCGTGCCGCCGTTGCCAGTGACCCGGATACCGGCGGCGGCCTGTCCGTCGTTTTCGTTGCAGCCGCCCTTGAAGGTTAGGCCGGAGACCCAGGCGTCTCGATGATTGACCATCAGCATCATGGCGTTCTTCGCCGCGCTGACGTTTTCGATCACGGTATCAGCCGGATCATCCGAACCGACCACCTTGATACCGCGGTCAAGCTGCGGCCTACCGTTGGCGACATTGTACGAATACGTCCCCGGCGCCACATGGACGACCGTTCCGTCAAGCGAGACCTGGATCACCGTGTAAAGATCCGCCGCCGCCTTGGCTTCGGTGTTGTACGGGAAGATTCCGCCGGTGCTGTCGGGCTTCACATAGACGTTTTGCGGCGCGAGATGAAGGTAATCGACCTTCCTCATGAACGCCTCCTTGCCGCCGGCGGTGACATGAAGTCCGATCGTGAAATACCCGGTATCGCCGATCCCGTCGTACTTGCGCGAGATCATCGGATTGGTCGTCGACTGATCGTACACGCCGTCGCCGTTGAAATCCCACTCGTAAGTGAGCTCTCCGCTGTACTCGCCCTCGACGATAGCCGTGAAGTTGAAAGTCGTACCGCCGAGGTCGGTCCGCAACAGCGCCTCGGTCTTGTCGGCATAGAAGTCGCAGGCGAGGGCGGTCGTGTCGAATTCATAGCAGCCGATATCCTCACTGCTGCCCATGCGGCGGGGATTGCGATCAAGGTCCAGCTTGGAAGTCGCGCCGCTCATATCATAACCGACCGCCTGATCGCGGAGGACCGAGGAAACTGCGAGACGATAGTCGTGAGAAATCGGATCTGCGAAACCGGGATTGTCGATCATGATGTTCAGATCGTCGATATAGTAGTCGGAGAAGCAGTTTACGAAGCACCTGGAATAGGAATCGTTATTATCCTTCGAAACCCATGCCGCCGAATGATCCGTCGCGCCCTGCAGCACGCGGTTGCCGTAGATGACGCAGTTCTGGACGACCGCGTCCTTCGACAGGACCGCGATACCGCCGCAGTAGTCGCTGACGTTATCGGTGATCGTACAGTTCACGAGGCGTGCCCTTCCCCAGAGACCGACCGTACAGCCGTTATTCTCTCCTCCGACCGCATTCACGCCGTTACCGTACATGAGACAGTTCTCGACGATACCGCCATATGCACAGACCGCAGTTCCGTGATACGGATACGAAGTGTCCGTCGAGGGATTACGGTTGTTCTGGCCTCTGCCGCCGGTAATCACGCAACGCACCAGCCGTCCGGCGTCCATATAGACGTTACAGCCGCCACTGGCCCAGTGTCCGTCATGTCCATCCTTGATCACGCAGTCCTCAACCGTGCCGCCGAGCGGCCCGATATGGATGTTGCCGCCCTTGCCGGCCTCATTCGGCGTTTCATCGGAGGCATCCGTCCTTCTATTGCAATCTCCACCGGAGAGCGTCAGGTTACAGATCTTCGCCTTCGGATGATTCATGTAGATAATACGGCGGGTATATCCAGCCTGACTAGGATTCGGATACTGGCTCGTGTCGCGCGAAAGCACGGTGTCGGCAGGAGTGCTTCCGACGCCGATGATCGAAACCGCCGTATTCACCTCAACGCAGCTGCGACCGGTCAGGGACATGAAATCGTAATCGCGAAGCTTGTGTTCGCCGGGCAGCACGTAGACCGTACCGTGACCGGTGGCGTCGAAATCATGCACCGCCTTGCGGAGCGACTTGTAGGCGGTAGCGGGACTCAGACCGTTCTGGGAATCGTCTCCGTCCGGCTTGACATAGCGAATGTCGGCACTGGTCGAGTTCGTGTCGTTAACGATGGTAACCGTCGCGGACGAACTCGATCCGACCGTATACGTCGAATCCGGAGCAATCGTCAGGATCACCGTGGAATTGATCTCGGTGATCCGGTCGGAAAGCGGCTTGACCGGAACGACCACGCTGGTCTGACCCGCCGGAATAATCGCAACCCCGCTGAGTTCCTCGTAAGTGCGCCCGGGCGTCGCGGTTCCGCTGACGGAGTAACGGACCGGGAAGCTGACGTTCCTCGCGGCTTCCGAACAGGTGACCGTGAAACCGCCGGCGACAAAACCCTGTTCATTGGCGTCGCTCTGCTTCGAAACTTTGATGTTAACGGTCTCGGAAAGATCAATCTCACGATTCTTGTGAACATCATAATTAGTGGAATTCGCCGCCGCACAGAAGCTGAATAACCCACACGCGAACGCAAGAAACGCCGTGAATATCTTATGCCAATTCATAGGGTAAATTATAACACAATTTACCATGAATGACAACACGAAATGTCAATTACCGCCCTCAGTCGGAGGGCGGATCCGGAACCAGTTCTGCGCGGAAGAAACACGCAGATTCGTCCTCGGTGGGCTTGCCGCAGGCATCTACCCGGCGGATACAGACATACCCGTTGCCGTAACGGTCTCCGTGACGCTTGCCGCCTGTCACCGTAACGACCCACTTCCCGGACTCCATAGTGATACCTTCGATCTTGAACTTGCTCAATTCCGACTCGACCGCGGACGAGCTGCACCCCAGTAGCTCCGCCCGCGGGTCGGTCTTCACCATCATCCCAGTGTCCTCCGGGACGATCCGCTTCAAGCTGTACACATAGCGTCCATCCTCCAGCTGATTCTCGACCACCTCGTAATTCTCATCATACGAGTAGTAACAAGGAACTCGGAACCAGGTGGTCAATGTGACCTCGGGATCACACAGAACCACCCAGTAAAAATTAATGTACTGCCAGGTCAAGTCCATCGAAACATTGAGGTACGTTATCGCATCAACTACTCCACGCACATACAAGTCGTAACGATAGCTGCAGATGCTCGCGGCGTTTACAATCATCCGCTCTCGGCCGGTCAACGGATCCACATAATGTCCGTTCAAATCAAAAACCCCACAATTTACCTCTACGTCTTCTGCAATCTGAACATCCGACATTACCGTAACCCAGTCATGCGGCCCCGCCACTGCAAGCGCCTCGACCAAGGACGCGTAAGGAACGCCATTGACCTCCGCCTCCACCGGGACCCCATACGGTTCCTCTCCTTCGTCCGCGAACCACATATGCCCTTCGGAATCCACATAATACTGCGCTGACTCGCGAGACGGGAACATAGTGCCCATATCAAACCAAACCGTAATGAACGTATCGGCATAAGCAGTGGTCTTATTATTCCAAAGATGCGGAACAATACCATTTATTTCCGGCAGCTCCACCGGAATCATCTTCACCGACTCCGCGTCATAGCCGGTGATCTGACTGACGGTACCACAGCCGACGAACTCTCCACGCTTAACCCCAGAACTGAAAACCTTGACCGGTGCGGTGCTTTGTCCGTCAAAGCTGTAAGTAACGACATTCTCCCAGTTCGTGTACGCGTAACGCAAAACCACCTCAAACTCACGATCTGACACCGCCGGAATCCCGCTGTCAATCCAGCGGTTGGTGTCTCCTGCTGCATCATACTCCAGCACGAAATAGTTTCCATTTTCCATCGGAGCAACGGCCGCCGTATATCCCTCCGACTTCAACGGCGGCTCTGGCAGCTCATCATACCCTTCGCACTGCATCCTGGTACGAATTGTCATGGTTATGCCGTAACATTCCGCATCCCGCATGCTGAACAGGTCCAGATAAACCATACCTCCTTCAACAAACAATTTCGAATCATTACAATACGATCCAGAATCATCACCCTGAACCAGCGCACACTCTATGCCATCCACATGCCAATCCTCAAATTCGTCAAACCTCGCATCAAACCATAAGCAACCATCTTCACCTGCAAAGGCCGACATTGATCCCAACGCCAAAGAAAATACCGCATTTATCACATTTTTTGCCAAATTATTATAATATTTCATCGGGTTAACTCTTTTTACTCTAAAATCTTAAATTGAGTAAAGTATACCATATTACCCGTTCGGGTGTCAACCATTCGGGTAATATACTCTTATCCCACTTTTTCTGGGGTAATTTATCCCAGTTTCCCCTTCTTTTTCGTCGTAGACTTTTCCATCTGAAGGCGCTTTTCAGGCGCAAGAGCCGTTTTCTTGCTGGTGATTCACTGATTTAGGCTTGGATACTCGCCTAAATCCCGGAAAAAACTAAGGTGGCGACATCGATTTTGCGGTC
>CAMGEN010000050.1:0-11702 GCA_946055075.1 uncultured Verrucomicrobiota bacterium
TAGGAGACGCGGATCTCCTCGAAGTTCTCGTCCGTGAACACGAACGCGGTACCGTCGTCGTAGGAATAGGTGACGCTGTACTGGACGAGCTCCGGCTTCTCGAACTTATCGCCGGAACGGTAGCTCTTCGTGCACCCGCCGCCCGTGACCATGTTACGGAGCTTGCAGTTGTAGATCGCCTGTCCCTTGCCGGGCTTCGAGAAATCGAATTCGGTGATTTCCCAGGGGTCGCCGTCGATGAGGATCTTGACGCCCTTGTGGAGTTCGCCTGCGCCGATGACTTCTGCCATTGTGTACCTCTTTCTCTTATTCAGATTATTCGATTATTCCGAACCTTAGGCGCCGAGCTGCATGCGGCAGAAGCGCTTGACCGTGATCGGAGCGCCGATCTCCTTCGCGACACCGGCGAGATACTGTTCGACGGACTGATCACCATCGGCGACGTACTCCTGCTTCACGAGGCAGATCTGGGTGCAGAACTTCGCGGCCATGCCCTTCTTGATGCCGACGAGCGCCTGCTCCGGAGGAAGCTTGCCCTTCTGCTCCTTGAGCGCGTTGAGCTTGATCTCAAGCTCGGCGTCGATCTCGGCCTGCGGGACGTCCTCAGGGTTGATGTACTTCGGCGCGTTCGCCGCGATCTGGAGGCACACCATGTGCGCCGCCTCGTCGAGCTTGGCATCGGCCTTCTCGCAAGCGAGCTCGACCAGCACGCCGATCTTGCCGCCCATGTGGATGTAGCCGCTCACGCAGCCCGCACCCTCGAGCACGTAGCGCTCGCTGCGGCGGATCTTGACGTTCTCACCGGTCTTGGTGAGGAGCATCTTGTAGTCGTCGTTCAGCGTCGCCTCGATATCCTTGCCCTCGAGCGCGACCTTCGCCGCGTCGTCACAGAACTTGATGAACGCATCGGTCTTCGCGACGAAGTCGGTCTCGCAATTGATCTCGGCGAGCGCCAGCGTCTTGCCGTCGGCGGCCTTGGCAAGAGCGACGATGCCCTGCTTAGACTCCTTGTCGACGCGCTTCGCGGCGACCGCAAGGCCCTTCTCGCGAAGGTACTTGACGGCTTCATCCATATTGCCGTTGGTGGCGTTGAGAGCTTCCTTGCACGCACCCATACCGGCCGCAGTGGCCTCACGGAGCTGCTTGATCATGTCAATGGTAATGGTCATGGTAAATTAAAATTAAATGTAATGAATGGTTTTAGTTGTTCAGCGGAGCGAAACGAGTGATAGTTCAGAGTTGTAGTGGTACAGCGGACGTCAATGTTCATTTACTTCCATTGTACCACTACCACTTTCCACTACCACTATTTCCTTACTCCGCGGCGGGAGCGGCGGCGACAGCGGCTTCAGCCTCGGCAACCGCGGCCTGACGCTTGGCGGCGAGATCAGCCTTCGCCTTGGTCTCGGCGGCTTCCTTCGCAGCGCGGGCGGCAGCCTTCACGGACGCGGCGACGCCGGTCTTCTTGGCTCCGGCGCGAGCAGGACGCTTAGCGCCGTCCTTGATGGCCTTTTCCTTGCGCTCCTTGCGGGCGGCCTTGTCAGCCTCATCGCGAGCGGCGCGCTCGGCGGCGCGCTTGGCGTTCGCCTCAGCAGCCTTCGCGCTATACTCGGTATTGGCGGTCTTGATGACGTTGACGAGACCGTCGATGATCAGCTTGACGCCGTTGACGCTGTCGTCATTGCCGGGGATCACGTAGTCAATCGGCTCCGGATCGGCGTTGGTATCGACGATCGCGACGACCGGGATGCCGAGACGGACCGCTTCCTTGACAGCGTTCGCCTCACGGACCACGTCGACGACGATAAGCGCGCCCGGGAGCTCAGCCATATCGGCGACACCCGTGAGGTTCTTCTCGAGCTTGGCGAGCTCACGACGGAGGACGGAATTCTCCTGCTTGTGCTCGGAGAGCTGGCCGCCATTGGCCTTGGCGGTCGCCTGAAGCTGACGCATGCGCTTCACGGACGAGCGGAGGGTCTTCGCATTGGTGAGCGTACCGCCGAGCCAGCGCTCGGTCATGTAGAACTGCTCGACGGATTCCGCGGCGCCCTTCACGAGCTCCTGAGCCTGCTTCTTGGTAGCGACGAAAAGAATCTTCTTGCCAGCGAGAACCGTTTCCTTGAGAAAACCAGCGGCCTCGTCGAGGAGCGTGACGGTCTGAGTGAGGTCAATAATGTGAATGCCGTTACGCTTGTCGAAGATATAACCTTTCATCTTCGGATTCCAGCGCTTGGTCTGATGACCGAAGTGCAGACCGGCATCGAACATATCCTTGAGGGTGATACCCGTGAGGGCTGAGGTAGGCATTTCCATGATAATATTATCCTTTCTTTTAGATAAATCAGATCAATCCGCTTTGGCCCATGGAAAGGCTCATTCGCTTCCACCGCGATCACCATGACCCGGCTGTCGGTCTTCCTGCGAACTGGTGGAGAAGAAGAGATTCGAACTCTCGACCCCCACGTTGCGAACGTGATGCTCTACCAACTGAGCTACTTCCCCATTCGTGGAAAACGGCGTATATTATATCACAATCCTCGCACCCGGCGCAAGGGGGTATTTTCATTACGCAATCCGACAAAGCTCAAGCCGGGAAGAACATGCGGTCACACATGTAGGAAAGGACAGATTCAGCCGACATAGAGAGCGTAATCTGACGATAGGCTTCTTCAACCGCATTAAGATCGTGGAACACCTGGTATTCCGGGAGCCGCTTCTCGATTAGCCACTGGCGCACGTAGTGCATAAGAGTCTTGAAGAACGCCTTACGCATCGCCGCGAGATCCCCCTCCTCTTCCTCGACGCGATCCTTAAGTTCATCGTAGATCTCAGACAGCGTCTTCGCGGCCTGGGACTTCGCGAATGTGCCTTTAATCCCGGTCGTCGTGAAGATCTCCTCGATCTCGGTACGGTCCGCTTCAGGCAGAAGACCGGACGACAGGCGCAGATCCACGCGTTGGGTGCGCGAAACGATCGTCGGCAGAATCATGTCTGGAGCATCAGTAAGCAACAGAAACATCGTCTTTCCCGGCGGCTCTTCGAGGATCTTGAGGAACGCGTTGGCGCTCGGAGCCTCCATACGATCCGCACCGACGATCACCCCGACCTTCCAGCCGCCGCTGAACGCGGTGACGGACATCGGTTCGACGATTGACTCGCGCATTGCGTCAACTTTGATAATGTGTTTCGCGCCATCCGGCTCGAGCCTCACCACATCCGGATGACAGCCGCCCTCGATCTGTGCGACGGCGTCGGGGAAGAGCTTCAGCAGAATCCGCTTCACGAGCTGCTCGCAGCGGAAGAGGTCGCCGGCGATGAGGTAACCGTTCGCGGCGTGTCCCGAATCGATCGCGGACGAGATCAGCGAATACGCGTCATCGAGTTCCATATCTGCTTCCAGACTTCGTCTACGGATCCATTCGCGTCGATGGTGACGATCCGCTCGGGCTCCGCCTTCGCCAGCGCGGCAAAACCGCCGCGGAGCCGCGCGTGAAAATCGTCTCCCGCCTTCTCGATGCGGTCCGCCGACGTATTCGCCGCGCTCTCGCGCCTGTGCATCCGCTCGTGCGAGACCTCCGGCGAGACATCGAGAAGCAGCGTGAGATCGGGCTTCAGTCCTTCACAGGCGAAATCATTCGCCTGACGGATCGCATCCAGCGGCAGGCCGCGTCCGTACCCCTGGTAGGCGAGCGTCGAATCGCTGAAGCGGTCGGAGATCACCCAGACGCCCTTCTCGAGCGCGGGACGGATCACGTTTCTGACAAGCTGCGCGCGCGCCGCGAGGAACAGCAAAAGCTCGGTGCGATCACACGGCGCGTCGGTATCCTGATCCTTGATGAGGTGACGTATCTCCTCCGAAAGCCAGGTCCCGCCCGGCTCGCGGGTCAGCAAAACCTCCCGGCCTTCCTTCTCCAACGCCTCCTTGAGGCGTTTCACCTGGGTGGACTTCCCGCAGCCCTCGCCACCCTCGAACGTTATGAACTTCCCACGTGCCATCACGCCGCTATTATATCATAATCAGCGCTTGCGGAAGCGGCCCTTGGAAAGCGCCGCGCCGAGGATGAGGAAAAGGATTCCGGGGATGAGAAAGACCTGATAACGCTCCGCCGCACGCTCCGCCTCCTCGTTCTGCTCCTGCACCGCGACCTTGCGGAGATAACGGCGGTAGATCGCGCCGAGCGTCGTCTCGGCGGTGCCGGCCGTCGCGAGCGGCACATAGCAGCCGTCGGACGCCTTTGCGATCGCATTGAGCGCCGCCTCCTCGAGCTTCACCTTCACGACCTCGCCGTTGTGCTTCACGACGCCCCGTCCGGTGCCGTCCGGAATCGTCGCGCCGTGCTTAGGATCGCCGATGCCGACCGTGAAGATCGGAATGCCACGTTTCTTCGCATACGCCGCGCTGTCGAGCGCCTCGCCACGGAGATCTCCGCCGTCGGAGATGATAATGATCGCGTTATGATCGTCCGCCGCGGGGTCCAGCGTCTTCAGGGATTCGCGGATGGCGCTGCCGAGATCGGTCTCGCCGCGCGGAGCGGAATCGGGAGTCATCTGTTCGAGGGCGCTCCGAAGATAGCCGTGATCCGTAGTAAGCGGACAGATCGTGACGCCGGTCCGGCGAAACGCCACCAGTGCACAGCGGTCGCTTTCCAGCGAGTCGATGAGGTCCGCGACATCGGCCTTCGCGCGCTCGAGCCGACTGGGGCGCACGTCTTCGGCGAGCATCGACCGCGAGACGTCGATCGCGACGACGACGTTACGGCTCTTCTGGACGAACTTCTCCGTCGACTTGCCCCACTGGGGACGTGATGCCGCAAAGAGCGATAGGAAGAGTCCGATCAGAATCGCCGCAGTCTGAAGACCAGACGTCTTCGACTTCGGCACGTTCAGCGTGATCTTCCGAAGCGCCTTCTCGCGCCGTGCCTTGAGAAACGACCACCACAGCCCCGCGATCGGAACGATCGCGACAAGCGCCAGCATCAATGGATAGGCGAAACGCATGAGAGATAGGTTTTAGGTTTTAGGTCGAGGTCGACAGCGGACGAATGTTATGGTTAGTGATCATGGGCGCCTTCGCCATGCCAGGGGATGAAGGCGGGGACGGTGTCGATGCCGGCGGCAATGCGCTGACGGACGGCCTCGTAGACGAGAATCGTCGCCGCGGCGGAGACGTTGAGGGAGTCCGCAAGACCGAGCATCGGGATGCGCACGCGAAGTTCCGCGCCGTCCATCCATTTCGCGGTGAGTCCGTACTGTTCCGCGCCGAGCGCGATCGCAACATTGCCTGTGAGATCGACTTCGAAGTGCAGCTTCTCGGCGTGCGGCGTCGCCGCGAGGATCTTGAAGCCGTGTTCCTTAAGAAACGCAAGCGCCTCTTCGGACGACGCCTCGACGATCGGCACCGAGAACATCGTGCCGGTCGAGGCCCGCACCACGTTCGGATTGTGAATGTCGGTCGTGCGGTCGCAGACGATCACCGCGGCGACTTTCGCGGCGTCCGCGGAGCGGAGGATCGTCCCGAGATTGCCGGGCTTCTCGATCGCCTCGGTGACGATCACAAGCGCGTTTTCGGGGAGCTTCAAGTCCGAAAGCCTGATCGAGACATGCGGACCGATCATGAGGAGTCCGTCAGGACGCTCCTTATAGGCGATCTTCTCGAAGCAGACCTTGGAGCAGGTATAGACCTCGGCGCCCGCCTTTTTCGCATCCGCGATCAGCTGCGGCTCGTTCTCGTTCTTGAGGTAGAAGTCGGGACAGTGGAAGATCGCGTGCGGACGGTATCCGAGGTCCAGCGCCCGGCGGCATTCGCGATAACCCTCGACGATCATCTCGCCCGAGGCTTCGCGCGTCGAACAGCTCCTGAGCTTGACGACGTACTTCAGTTTCGGATTACTGGGAGATGTAATATCCATAACTTCCGTTTCCTACCAACTACCCTCTACCAACTCACTTCGTCTCGAACGGACCCAGCGGCAGACTCGCCTCATTGAAGAGATTGCCCATCGTCTTATTCTTGCCCAGGTAACGGACCCTTACCGGTTCTTCAACCCCCTCAGCTACGAGCACGAGATCGACCCCCTTGATCTCTCCACACTGCCACGGCTGACGATTCGCCTCGTTGACGAGTTTCGCATCCTTCCAGACACCGTCCTTGCCGGCGAGTTCGAACGGCGGCTCATGCCAGAAATCGGCATCGTACGCATACCAGCTCTTCACGTGATCGAACTTGAGCGTCGCCTTGCCGTCCGCGAAGGCAACGGACCTAAGCACCGGCGAATCGTCCTCGGGGATGTTGAATCCGTAATCACGCTTCAGCGCATGCACGACGAGACGCTTGGCGACGATCTCCTTGCGGTTCGGATGGATATCGGAGAAGTTGCCGACGTCCGCAGTGACCGCGATCGCGGCGTTCTTCTCTTCGGAGACGAACTTGTTCTGCGCTTGGACGATGTTCATCCAGTTCTGTTCCCAGGGGGCGAGCTGGACGAAGTAGAGCTTCAAGTCGGGATTCTGAAACGCGCGCGACCAGCCGTTGTAGAGCGCATGCATCTTAAGCGCGTAGATGTCGCCCTCACCGTGGTTGGAACAGCCCTGATACCAGATGAAGCCGCGCATCGCCATCGGCGTGAAGGCGTCGACCATTGCATTCCAGAGGACGGTCGGCTGCTTGTGGGCCGCGGAAACCGGATCCTTCTTGTCGGTCTCGGCCTTCCAGTCCTTCTTCAGCTTGTAGTCGGCGAGCCACTTGATCTCCGGCGCACAATCGTCCCAGCCGCAGCGCGGGATGAAACAGTCGATGTTCACGCCGCCCCAGCTCGCGTCGACGATGCCGACCGGAATGCCAAGAGCGAGATAGAGCTCACGAGCGTAGTAGAATGCTACAGCGGAGAGCGAATTGTGATTCGTCCTTCCCGAGCCTGTCTTAGCGACGCAGAAGGACTGCAGATCCTCCGGAATGAACTTGCGCCATCTCGCCGAGATAGGTTCCGGCTCGACGGACCAGTTGCGCGGCACCTTAACGTAACGGACATTCGGAAGACGCGTCATCGTGGTCATGAGTCCGCCCTCGAAGTCGCGATAGCGGCAGGCACTGCCCCAGATCGGACACTCCATGTTGCTCTGTCCCGACGCGAACCACACCTCGCCGACGAGCACATCCTTGACCTCGACCGTCTCCTTGGCGGGGAAAAGGCGGCCGAACAGAATGCTGTCGTACGTCTTCACCGTCACCGTCATCGTGCGCGATTCGGCCGACGCCTCCATCGGATCGAGATCGACACGCCAGCGACCAGAGGGGTCGACGGCGGAAGACTTCTCCTGTCCCGCGAACTCGACGACGACATCGCGCGCGATCTTGCTCGGCCCGCAATCGCCCCACACTGGCACCTTCATCCCGCGTTGGAGCACCGAGCCATCGGTGAACGGCGCGCCTAATGTGATCGCGGCAAGAAAAGCGCTAATGTGCATAATTACCTCCGCAATTTTTCACTCTTCACTTTTCACTCTTCACTTCACTCAGTGATGGCATCCGCAATGACACTCGTGATCTTTGCCGTGCTCGTGCTTGCCGCAGCATTCGCGGAATTCGATCTTCGCCTTCTCGCGGAGTTCGGCGACGAACGCATCCATCGCACGTCCGCGGTTCTCGTGACGCATAAGATCCTTGATCTGATCGTGCACATCGACGAGCGTGAGCTGTCCACCGCCCTTCTCGTCTGCCTTATAGATGATGTGGTAGCCGAACTGAGTGGTGACGACGCCGGAAATCTCGCCCTTCTTCATCTCGAAGGCGACCTTGTCGAATTCCGGAACCATCATGCCGCGTCCGAACCAGCCGAGAGAACCGCCTTCCTGACCCGAGGGACAATCCGAGTTCTTCTTCGCCTCTTCCGCAAAATCGGCCTGGCCGGAGACGATGCGTTCGCGGATATCCTTGATCTTATCGAGCGCCTTGTCATCAGCTCCTTTCACGAGGATGTGCTGACAGAGAACCTTGGGCTCTTCAACATATTCCGCCTTGTGGGCTTCATAGAACGCCGCGACCTCCTCTTCGGTCGGATCGGAAATATGCGCACAAGCCTGATTGACGAGCATATTGACGCGCGCACCCTTTTCGAGTTCCTTGCGGAAGTTCGCTTCGGAAATGCCCTGCGCCTCGAGCGCCTTCTTGTAATTCTCTTCGCCTCCGATCTGGGACTTCACCCGCTCGACTTCGGCGTCGACATCGGCGGCGGTGACTGGGAGCTCGATCTCCAGCGCGCGGTCCAGCAGGAGCTTCGCGCCGATCGCCTGGTCAAGCGCCTTCTCTTCAAGCTTGGCGAGATTCCTCTTAACCTCATCCATGGTCATGCCATGCGACATATAGAATCGGACGAGCCGATCGAGTTCAAACTGCACGGCTTCGCCGCTGATTTCCTGTCCGTTGACTATTGCGTGTTTCATAAATCAAGTTGGAGTTAAGAGTTGGAGTTGGAGAGCGGAGCGGAATCAGAAGAGTCGAGTCACTTCGGCGTCGATCTTGTCGACGTCGCAGACACGAGTCTGGGCGATCGGAAGCGACTCGAGATCCCTGAAGTTCGTCGGCGGGTCGGTGAGGACATCCGCACCGAACGCGCGAAGGCACGTCTCGGGGAACTTGTACGGCGTCGCGGTAGCCGCGACGACGACGGGAAGAGAAGCGTTGCAGTTTGAAGTTGAAGTTGAAGAATGGAGAGTTCCACTTTGATACTTCTTGGCGACGAAAGTGGCGACGGCGGTATGCGGATCGACGAGGTAATTCGCGGCCTCGCGCATACGCCGCATTTCGCCTTCGGTCTCTTCGGGAGTCGCGACGCCGCCTTCGAAGTCCGCAAAGAGCTTCGCCTTCGCCTTCTCGTTCAGCTCGTAACGTCCCTTCTCCTTAAGGTCCTTCATGAGCCGGCTCACTTCAGCACACGCCGCGGCGACATCGCCGTCGTAATTGAGCATCCAGAGGAGACGCTCGACGTTGGACGAGATGCGGATATCCATTGACGGCGAATTGGTGACCGTGAACCTGTCGCCGGGATCGTAGACGCCGGTCTTGACAAAGCGCGCGAGGACGTCGTTCACGTTCGAGGCGACGACGAGCCTGCGGATCGGCGAGCCAAGCTTCTTCGCGTAATATGCCGCGAGGATGTTGCCGAAGTTGCCGGACGGAACGACGACGTCGAAACTCGTGGCTCGCGATTCGTGGTCCGCGGCTCGTGCGGAAAGCCTCGCGCCGGCGAGGACATAGTAGGCGATCTGGGGAACGAGCCGCCCGGTGTTGATCGAGTTCGCGGAGGAGAGCGTGATACCGGCCTTGGCGGCGGCGGCGTTGATCTCCTTTGAAGCGAAGATGCGCTTCACGGCGGCCTGGGCGTCGTCGAAATTGCCGCGGATACCGACGGCATGAACGTTCGCTTCGGACGGCGTGGTCATCTGGAGCTTCTGGATGCGGCTCGTACCGGTCGCGGGATAGAAGACGATGATCTCGGTGCCGTCCACGCCGGCGAAGCCCTGCATCGCGGCCGAACCGGTATCGCCGCTCGTCGCGGTGAGGATCAAGACGCGTTTGCCGTTCGCGGCATGGCGCATGAAGACGGGAAGCATGGAAAGCGCGACGTCCTTGAACGCGCCAGTCTTGCCGAGGAAGAGCTCGAGAATGTGGAGCCCGTCCTTCTCGACCAGCGGAATCGGATCGCCGGCAGGGAAGCGGCTCAAGAGGCGGTCGATCGCATCCTTGCGGACAGATTCCGGGAAGTCGCCGAACAGCGCGTCACAGACGAAACGCTCAGCATCCCCGAGTGTCTTGACATTTGAAATCTGAGATTTGAACTCTGCATTTCCGTCCGTGAGGACGGGGAGAAAGAGTCCGCCGTCGGGGGCGAGACCCTGGAAGACGCTTTCCGGAGCGGTGGCCGGAATACCGGTACGGGTAGATACGAATTTCATAAGCAAATTACACTATATTATATCACAAGATCGCAGATTGCGTCCGCCTCGTCTCCTCCCCCGATTTCAGAAAGAAACCGCCGTCTGAACGCGAGGTGATTTCGATCGCGACACAGCTGACGTGAAGTGGCGAAGTACATGCCAGAGATCATCCAGCCAACTTGGATAAGGACGAAGTCGGCGAGTGATCTGATGTTCTGATAATCGACAGGTCGACGGTCGCGTATCGCCTTGACGACCTCAGGATTCGGCGGAACTCCGCATTGTAGATTCCAGAACGCCCGAGAATCATTACGCCAGTCCGTATGTTCAACCTGATCCTCCAACACCCGGAATATATCAAGCTTATCAGCATCACGGACGGTATTCGCGGCGATAGCAGTGAGCGGATCAAGCCCATCTGGCAGATCACGGCGGTTATGATAAAGGATTGCGGAAAGGATAACCGATTCCAGCGGACTGAACAGCTGATACGCCGGCAGATTCTTCAACCACCCCTGTTTCTTGACGATGTCATGCGAGAAAACGGCATGGTCAACCGACTCCGAGTCCTTGAAGGTATTATACCGCTGAAGCTGTTCGTAACGTCCGGTGTCATGCAACAACGCCGAAGCGACGGACACGAAGCGTTGTTCGTCGGTAAACCTCTCCCCAGCCGCTATCGCATCGGCGTTATCCACAACCATCCCCGTATGGACGTACTTCAACTGCATCATCCGCGGCAGATGTTCAAACGGATCGCGGAAGTTGCGTACATACAGTTCATAGTCGGCCTTAAGCTCGTCGAGCCAAATCTCGCGCAATGGTTCCATTACGAATTCGCGCTGAGAAGCGCGAGGATGTGGAAGCGTAAGCGCTGACTTCTCTAACCTAAGATTTCCAAAGGTGATAAGATCAAGATCAATAGTGCGCGGACCATTCTTCACGCCTCGCACCCTTCCCAGATCATCCTCAATAGCGTGCATCATCCCCGAAAACTCATAAACATCCAGATCGGTCTCGAGGACGACAACCTGGTTCAGGAATTTTAGCGACGCGAAAAACGCCGGCACGTCTACGGGATCGGTTGTTCTAACCTTGCTCTTGCGAACCAGCTTCGTACTAGGTAAGGCCGCAAGCCGTTCCACCGCTTTGCGGAGATACTCCGCCTTCGGCTCGATGTTCGATCCTAAAGAAACTACTGCACGCACGGAGATCTCACTTGTAGTTGGCGAGGAAGTCTTCCGGAGGAGGCATTGGACGGAAATCCCTGGTTGACACGAAACAATGCCTCGTGAAGCCGGAAACGAGGATATGTTCCTCACCCTTGCGGCGGACCTCACACGCAATCTCGAGGCGAACGCCCTTCATCTGCTTCACATAGGCAGTGACCTCGAGCAGATCATCGTATTTGGCCGGCGACTTGTAATCGACCTCGGCATGAATCACCGGCAGCATCCACCCGTCCTGCTCGCAACGCTTGTAGGTATACCCGCCAGCGCGCATCAATTCGTTTCGCGCCCGCTCGAAAATAGTGAGATAATTGCCATAATACACGACACCCATCTGGTCGGTATCTGCATACGGCACTCGGTATTCCATCGTAATCTTCATACCGGATATTATATCAAAATCCCGACCCCCGCCCGTCAGCGGAAGAGAATCATCAGGCCCTTGGGCGCGGCAGGAGGATTTGAGCTGAAGATTCGCAGTTCCGGATAATCTACGCCTCCGACCTTGCCGTCAACCCACGGCACGTAACCGTTCGCCTT
>CAMGEN010000051.1:0-11568 GCA_946055075.1 uncultured Verrucomicrobiota bacterium
ATCAGGAGTATAAACTGCCGTGAGCTGTATCAATGAAGCTGTATCAATAAGCTCTGACCCTTTTTTGGTCTGAAAATTCCGTTCTTGAAGGAAGACAGTGGATATGCAGATAGAAATTATTATCAAAATGTGTTGAATGCTTTCCGTAGTGCCAAAGGGTTAAGCACTGCGTGTGCATCGCTGCTTCCTAAAAATAGTAAGAAATTCTTTATCGCACATTCACTTGGCAATATGTTGGTTTGCGCTTCAAGACAATTTCATGGGCTTGAATATGAGAAATATATGATGCTGAATGCTGCAGTGCCAATTGAAGCGGTAGATTGTAGCGAGAATGTCCTTGCGATTAGCAAGAAAATAATGACTCCGGCGATATGGCGTGAATATCCTGACAAGGTAAAAGCATCACACTGGTATGAATTGTTCGATAACACAGATCCTCGGCGGATGTTGACGTGGAAAGGGTTGTTCAGAGATGTTGATAATACAGTTAATTTTTATTCGTCAAGAGATGAGGTGGTAGCAAATGGTCCAGGGGTGGATGTGCCTGTATTTGCAAGAGAGTTCGCTTGGTATAACCAGGAAAGAAATAAAGGGCGTCCATTAGTTGATCTAGTGCCGGAAGCCGGTTGGGCTTTTAGTGACGACTATGTTGTCTGTGAGAAAGATAATTGTGCGTCCAATTATAAATATCGGAAATTTACGGCTGAAGAGGCAAGCAAGATTTCGGAGGAAAAGCTGATTGCAACACCATTTTTCGGATCCTTTACTGAGAGTGGTATAACAGGTGTCAATGGCGGCACATATATTAAGGATAAGAAAAATGAATTGTTTAGGTTTAGGGTTTATTCACATGGTATACTGGCAGAATCGTTTGCAATTGGCGCTAATGCTGTTGCTGCGTGGGATAACAATGATACTTTGAGCAATGAGTTAGGCGCGAATAATTCTGCTAGAAATATTGACATGGCAATTCAATGCAATGCTGTGCGCGATATTGTAGCGAAAGTTAATTGGACGCATAGTTATTTTATAAGTAGGTCGCTATTTGATACGTATATTCTATTTGATAAATTTGTTGAACAAGTAAAATGAAGGGAGAGGTAAAATGAGACACTTATATTTTATGCTTGTCGTTGTTTTTTCAGCCGTTGCTCATGCGGCTACATGGGAAACTGGTAGCATGACGGTTGAATTTAAGGATGTATACGGCAGGCCGATTACTGATGCCACATTGCAAGTAAGGGTATTGAATCGGGAAGGTTGGACCCGCGGCGGAGAGTCTGATTATAAAGTGTATGAAGCGCAGACAGATGATAATGGGGTCGCAACAGTCACGTTTCGTTTTTTCCATCCGCATTTTACTTGGAGCGTAATTACGCCTTCACATTATAGTTCCTGGTGCAATTTCCAGGACGAGTATTTTAAGTGCCAAGTCGAGGAAAGCGAATATTTTGACACGAACACTAATACTGTTGAAGGGTTGTCTCGGTATAATGAATTGAAGAGGCTTGAAGACGCAGGTGATGATGTTGCGTATATTCAGAAGTTTGAGCCGAAGATGGTTTTGTGGACGGAATCAAAAATTCGTCGTTCCGTAAGTTTTTATCCAAAAAAGAATCCGCAGCCGATGTGTTCGTATGTTCATAGTGAAACATATGCATTGCCTATGCCTGTTGATGATTTTGACATTGGGGGCTCGTTAGTCCCCAAAATGGTGAAATATGTTAAAGACCAAATTGGTGACGTAGAGCAGTTGATACCAGTTGAATTAGATATGCAAAGCTGTCGCTTTCTCCCTCCATGGGGGGCGCGTCATGGGAGTACGGCTGGGAAGATATCGGATTTCAGGATTACTAGATATCATACTGTAACGAATGGTGTTAGCACTTATTATGGGTGGCTTGAGTTTGCGCCGGGATGTGGGGCGTATAAAATGCAAAAGACCGAAGATAAATCCTTTGTTTCTACATATGGGGCCACAACAAATGCAGTTTTTCTGAATAAAATTCCGTATCGGTACTATTACATAGACGGCAAATATGTTGCCGATCAAGAGCTTCTCCGAGAAGACGAATGTATGATTCTTCGTACTCGCGTTGTTCTTGACGATAATAATTCAGTGGCTAAATGCAATTACTCAAAGATTATTGGTGCGATGACTGTTGGTAAAAAGCTTAGTTTTAAGGCGTTAATTTTTAATCCGCGTGTTAATGATAGTAATCTAGAATTCGACATGAAAAGGAATATGGCCGAGGAATTTGGTGGTGAGGGCAGGTCGTACTGTCCTTAAAATGCATTTTGTCTACACACATTAATAGGGTATTTCTTCTCGTATTAAATGATATGAATCTTAAGGAATCATTCTGCATGAAAAAGATTCTGTCAGGATTGGTTGCGATGACGATGCTGTCGGGTTGTTACTCGATGATGGCAAAGAGTAACAGCAATATGTCGTATTTCGCTACCGTTCCGGCCGACATCGTGACTCTTCCTTTGCAGGTCGGTGCATTGATTGTGCTTTGGCCAATGATTTCAGAATTGTCTCAAATTAAGTGACCCTTATGTCCCCCAGATGCTCAGATGCCGAGGTCGGTCAAGACCGCGCCAGCGGTTTTGACTGACAGAGTACGTCGCATCTGCGACGGTCTTTATGCTATAACAAGTACATACGCAAGCTGCGTATGTTCGCTTTAGACAGAAATCGCCAAATTTCAGTTAGATAGAGCGGGTGTACGGTGGATGCGTCACAAAAGAAATTCTCTTGTGGTGTGTCTTCTGTCGTGGTGCTTTATCTTGGGCGTTTGGCGATGCCTTGTCTAGGGTGCTGCGAATATGAAGGCACGCCACTCTATTTTCACGCGTGAGATTTCATCTCCGCCGTGCAATATAGTGCAGATGAAAATTTGCAATGATGACCTATTACCGAAAGTGGCGCGACTTCCATTGTTTGCCGGGTGCGCTTCCGGTGCGATTAGAAGCATACTTGAGGATGTGCAGGGCAAACTCCGCAAGTTTGACGCGGGAGAGGTGATTCTGCACGAATGCATGCCTGCCGTATTAATGGTTGTTGTGGTGTCTGGCGTTGTATTTGTTCGCGAGTGCGGACTGACAGATGATTCGCGCCCTGCTACGAGATCGGCGACCGTATGCTCCTTTACCTTAAGTGGCGCAAGGAAGACGGAATTGCCCTCTCTTGTGAAGTTCAGGTACGGTGAACTCGCCGAATATCTCGGTGTCAATCGCACGGCGCTTTACCGCGCCATTGCTAAGCTCCGTAAGGCCAATAAGGTCCGCATTGAGGACGACACCCTCGCCCTCGCGTGAGATTCTCGCCAGGCAGTTTTAGACAAAGTCGAGGAAGTTAGTGGCGGAGACGTTGCCGTTCGTTGATGGATAGGATTTTCCGCCGTAGACAATGGTCGGGCGGATGGAGCTTGGCATAAGCGTCAAGAATTTTCGAAGTCCGTCCGAAAGCGATGCAGACCAAGTCGTGGATGACTTGATTTCAATGGGTTGAAGCCCGTCGGGGGTCTGTCGCAACAGGTCAACTTCCGTCCCGTCGTTCGTGCGGAAGAAGAAAAGCTCTCCCTCGGCGTCTTGGTTGAGCTTCTTTTTCAGGATGTCGCTCACGACGAGGTTCTCAAAGAGATTCCCCCGAAGCGGATCCCGTGAGACCTGCGCTTCCGTCTTGAGACCCAGAAGGCAGGCCGCGAGTCCCGTCTCGGTGAAGTACAGCTTGGGCGTCTTAGTGAGGCGCTTGCCGATGTTGGCGTAGTAGGGCTGAAGGCGAAAGACGATGAACGAGGCCTCCAGTACGTCCAGCCACTCGGAAAGCGTCGTATGGCTGACGCCGACTTCGCCCGAAAGCGTGTTGAGGTTGACGAGTTGACCGACGCGTCCGGCGAGTAGCGTCAGGAAGCGGTTGAATGCCGAGGCGTTTTTGATGTTGGCGAGCTGGCGGACATCTCTTTCGAGATAGGTTTGCAGGTAGTTCTTGTAGTAAACGTTGGCGTCCAGCTGCGATGTGGCAAGCTCTGGCATTCCACCGCGCAGGATAAGCGCGTCTTGCGTGAGCCGGACGGACTTTGCGCGTTTGAGCTCGGACAAATCGAGAGGCAGGAGTTTGAGCAAGGCGCTTCGCCCGGCGAGAGATTGCGAGACGGTTTCCCGCAGGCGCGGTTGATGCGATCCTGTCAGAATGAACTGTCCGTGCGCGTTTCGTTTTTCATCGACGAGTGTCTGTATTGCCGATGCGAGCTTGGGTACGCGTTGGATTTCGTCGACGATAATGGGGGATGGGTGGAGCGCGAAGAAACGATGGTAATCGTTTTCGGCAAGTTCGCGCGTCTCGGGATCTTCGAGATTGACATAGGCATGCCGGGGGAAGCAGGCCTTGGCCAGCGTTGTCTTGCCAGACTGCCGCGGGCCGATAATCGTGAGCACGGGGAATTCTCCGGCCCGTTGGCGGATCATGCTGGCAATTTCGCGTTTAATCATAATAAAGGGTCCACCTTTCTTCTTCGGTTGCGATAATTATAGCACACGGTACGTGCTATTTGCAAGTGCAAGTTGCAAATAGCATATCTCACGCCTTCGCGTGAGATTTTCGCTCTGCAGCGCAATATGTTGCAGATGCGACTTGTGACGATACCATTCCGTTCCCCGTTCCGCCGCCGCACAGCATTGCTGCGGCAGATTCTCTGCGGTGCCTTGTTGCCGCGTTTCGGGAATCTTCCGCACTTGGGGTCTTGCTGTTTTGACAACAATGGTGGTTGACAATCGACGGGAAAACGTGATATACTATTTATCAAATAGAGGTGAAGAAGATGGTTAACCGTTTCGTCCTTATTGCTCTTGCGCTTATCCTTGCGGTTGAATGTCGCGGGGTCGCTTGAGTTATCTTCAAAGGAAGGGATACGGCGGCCCCGCTTGAACGAGAGCGGGGCCGTTTCGTTTTTCTTAGGAGCATGGCGGGTCTGAAAACTGAGAGACGAGGGATAATGTTATGAGGATACTAGTGATCAATCCCGGATCGACATCGACGAAGGTGAGTCTTTTCGACGACGAGAGGGTGGTGTTCGAGAGGAATCTGTTCCATGAGGCTTCGGTTCTGCTGGCGTTTGCGCACGTTAACGATCAACAGCCGTTCCGTGAGGAAGTGATTCTGAAGGCGCTGAAGGAGGATGGCGTGGATCTGGCGTCGATCGATGCCTTCGTCGGGCGGGGAGGGAGCGCTTGCACTCAGCCCGGAGGCTTGACCGTCATCGATAGGAAACTCTATGACGACACCGTCGCCGGTGTCGGCGGATCTGAGCATCCTGCCAAGCTTGGGGTGATGCTCGCATGGAAGCTCTCTGGCGAGGGCAAAAAGCCGGCGTTCACGCTCAATCCGACGAACGTGGACGAGTACTGCGAACTCGCGAGGCTCACCGGCATCAGGGGAGTTTATCGCAGGGGACATTCTCATGTTCTCAATCAGAAGGCGGTCGCCGAATTTCATGCGGGAAAGCTCGGGCTTCATTACGAGGACTGCAATTTCATCGTCGCTCATATTGATGGCGGCATTACGGTTGGCGCTCATGATCACGGCCGTATGGTTGATGGTAACATGGGCGCTGACGGCGAGGGCGCCTTCACACCGACGAGGATTGGGTCGGTACCGGTCCTGCAGCTCCTTGATTACATCGAGAGTCATTCGATCGAAGAGGTCCGTCTCAAATGTTCGCGTGCCGGCGGATTCGTCGACCTACTGGGGACGTCAAACGCCGATATGGTGCATGCGCTTGTTGATGCGGGCGATAGGCGGGCGAAGCTCGTCTGGGAGACGATGATTTACCAGGTCTGCAAGATGATCGGTGAAATGAGCGCGGTACTTTGCGGCAAGGTCGACGCGATCCTGCTTACAGGCGGATTCATGCGTTTCGGCGATGTGATCGATGGTGTACGTACGCGTTGCGGCTTCATTGCGCCCATAGCGGTGTATCCCGGCGAGATGGAGCAGGAGGCGATGGCGCTGCCAGCGCTGAAGGCGTTGCGCGGTGAGCTCAAGCCTCGGCGATATACGGGAAAGAACGTCTGGGACAGTTTTCAGGAGGTGGGTTTATGAACTTGGTCGAGAAGATTCGCGCGAAGGCGCGGGAGCGGAGTGCGGTGATTGTGCTTCCGGAAGGGGACGAGCCGCGGACGGTCGCGGCGGCGGAGATCGTGCGTCGCGAAGGGCTGGCCGAGCCGTTGCTGCTGACATCCGAGGTGATGAAGGAGAAGGCTGAGGTCTATGCCGAGTCGTTTTATGAGCTTCGCAAGGCGAAGGGTGTGACACGTGAAGACGCTGTCCGAATAGTCGCAGATCCGATGTATTATGGCATGATGATGGTCAAGGAAGGGGATGCGGACGGACTTGTCTCTGGCGCTGTGCATTCGACTGGTGATATGCTGCGTCCCGCGCTTCAGGTCATCAGGACGAAGCCGGGGGTTAAGCTCGTGTCGTCCAGCTTCCTGATGGAGCTCCCTGATCGAACGATGGGCGAGGACGGACTCCTTGTCTACGCCGACTGCGTAGTTAATCCTTGTCCAAACGCCGAGGAGCTGGCGCATATTGCCGTGTCTTCGGCGGAGACGGCGCGCACGCTTTGCGGAATCGCCGAACCGAGGGTCGCCATGTTGTCATTCTCCACCATGGGCAGCGCGGAACACGAGTTGGTCGCAAAGGTGAGGGAGGCGACGGAGATCGCCCGCGGACTTGCGCCAGATCTTGCGATCGACGGTGAGCTTCAGTTTGACGCGGCGTTGGTGCCGTCCGTTGCCGCACAAAAGGCTCCAAAGAGCCGTGTCGCTGGGCGGGCGAATGTGCTCGTCTTTCCGGATCTTCAGGCGGGGAACATTGGATATAAGATCACTCAGAGGATCGGGGGGGCGCATTGTTTTGCGGTCTTGCAGGGGATGGCGAAACCCTGTAATGACCTGTCGCGCGGATGTTCGGTGGATGATGTCGTCAATACTATTGCGATGACCGCAGTGCAGGCCCAGGTGTGATATTAAGGAGGTATTTTGATATGTTCAAATTGACGGATCCGTTCGGGACAGCGCCTTCAAAACCGCCGTTCATGCAGTCAGTTTCTACGGGAGTGCCGTGGCACAATCTGCCGGTCACGAGGGAATATACGTTAGGTCAGTTGCTAGATCAGACGATCGCACGTTGCGGGGAGAATGATGCTGTCGTTTACGCTGACCGCGACTACCGGCTCACATGGTACGAGTTCGGCGAGGAGGTCGACCGGGTCGCGAAGGGGCTGATGGCGCTCGGGGTGAAGCGCGGCGAGAAGGTCGCGCTTTGGGCGACTAACGTGCCGCACTGGGTGGTCTTGATGTTCGCGACTGCGAAGATCGGTGCGATCCTGCTGCCGCTTAATACCAATTACAAGTCCCACGAGCTAGATTTCGCGCTCGGTCAGTCCGAGGCGGAGAACCTCTTCGTCATCAGCGGTTTCAGAGACTGCGATTACGTGCAGGTAATCAACGATCTCGTGCCGGAGCTGAAGACGTGTCCGCGAGGCGAACTCAGGAGCGCGAAGTATCCGCATCTGAAGCGGGTGTTCTTCCTGGGTGGCGAGAAGCATCGCGGGATGTATTCCATCAACGAGCTGAAGGCCCTTGCATGCGAGACCACCGATGCCGACTACCTCGCACGACAGGCGACGGTGGAGGTAGACGACATCGTTAACATGCAGTACACGAGCGGCACCACTGGTTTCCCGAAGGGAGTGCAGCTTACGCACCGTAATATCGGTAATGACGGTTTCTGGATCGGAGCATGCCAGAATCTCACTTGTCGTGACCGCGTCTGCATTCCGGTGCCGCTCTTCCATTGCTTTGGCTGCGTGCTGGGTGTGATGAGCTGCGTCAACCACGGCGCGACGATGGTGTTTCTCGAGAAGTTCGATCCTGTCCAGGTGATGACCTCAATCGAGCGCGAGAAGTGCACGGCGACGTACGGCGTTCCGACGATGTACATCGCGATGCTCGATCATCCGCTTTTCGACCGCTTCGACTTCCGTTCGCTCCGCACCGGTATCATGTCCGGATCGGCGTGTCCGACGCACCGGATGCAGCAGGCCAACGACCGGATGTTCATGCGCGAGATCACCAATCCTTACGGACTCACCGAAGCGGGCCCGGTGATGACGATGACTCGTTATTTCGAGAAGTCGTTAGAGCGCAAGTGCCAGACAATCGGGCAGGCGCTTCCAGGCATCGAGGTCGCGATCATCGATCCGGAGACCGGCGAGATCGCTCCGATTGGGACGGATGGTGAGATCTGTTGCCGTGGCTTCAACACCATGAAGGGGTACTACAAGATGCCCGAGCAGACCGCGAAGTGTATCGACGCGAACGGCTGGCTCCACTCCGGCGACATCGGCAGGATGGACGCGGACGGCTACTACTACATCACGGGAAGGCTGAAGGACCTCATCATCCGTGGCGGCGAGAACATCAGCCCCAAGGAGGTGGAGGATTTCCTCGGCACGATGCCAGGAGTCCGTGACGTTGCGGTCGTCGGATGTCCGTCAAAGAAATATGGTGAGCAACCCGCAGCGTTCATCATCCGCGCGGAGGGTTCGGGGATCTCGGAGCACGACGTCGCCGTCTTCTGCAAGGACAAGATCAGTTGGTTCAAAATTCCGAAGTACATCCACTTCCTGGATGCCTTTCCGATGACGGCGAGCCAGAAGATTCAGAAGTACAAACTGCGTGAGATGGCGCACGAGTTGTGGCCAGATGCATAAGGAGGGAACATGAAGGAGAATAAGAAGGTTGGAGAGCGCATAAGGACGTATCGCGAGAAGCTCGACATGAGCGTTTATGAGCTCGCGCAGCGGAGCGGAGTGGACGAGAAGCTCGTCAATGCCATCGAGAAGGGCGAGGTGCTGCCGGCGCTGGGAGTGCTCACCAAGATTTCGCGTGCGCTCGGCCAGCGGCTCGGCACGTTCATGGACGATCAGTACAAGCCCGATCCGATTGTGACGCGCGCGGCCGAGATCGCGGCGGCGAACGTCACCGGAGAGGGCGTCAATACGCTCGGATACTCTTCGTATTCGCTGGCGCTTGGCAAACCTGATCGGCACATGGATCCCTTCAGAATCGAATTCGCCGCGAACGGGGTCGACGAGGTTTCTTCGCACGAAGGCGAGGAACTCATCATCTGCATTGCCGGCGAGGTCGAACTCACCTATGGCGCGGAGAAGACCGTCCTCAAGGCGGGGGATACGGCTTATTATAACGCTGTCGTGAAGCATGGGCTCAGGGCGTTGAACGGTGAACCTGCGTCGATTTACGGCATCGTCTTCATGCCGTTCTGAAGTCGTGTTTCGGTGTAACCTTGCCAGAATAATGGGAGTCGTTGGTCCGTAATTTTGATATAATTTATCGGGTGAAACGTTTAGGATTGTAAATGCTGTCAAAGGTGGAAAACAAGGATGAATACGATTACTGATGGTATCTATTATGTCGGTGTTAACGACCACGCCGTCGATCTTTTCGAGGGTCAGTTCGAGGTTCCGCTCGGGATGGCGTACAACTCGTATGTGGTCAAGGGCGAGAAGATCGCGGTGATGGATACGGTTGATCAGCATTTTATCGACGAGTGGCTTGGCAAGGTCGCGGAGACGACGGATCATGTCGATTATCTCGTGGTACAGCA
The DNA here is from genome assembly GCA_946055075.1 of uncultured Verrucomicrobiota bacterium. Classification (GTDB taxonomy): domain Bacteria; phylum Verrucomicrobiota; class Kiritimatiellia; order RFP12; family UBA1067; genus UBA1067. Next base: position 9,698 of record CAMGEN010000051.1, read on the forward strand.
TATGGAGCCCGATCATTCCGCGGGCATTGCTGCTTTCGTCGCGAAGTATCCAGAGGCGCAGATTGTCTCCTCGTTACCCGCTTTCGCGATGATGAAGAACTTCTTCGGCACCGATTTTGCGGACCGCCGCATCGTAGTGAAGGAAGGAGATACACTTGACCTCGGAGGACATGTCCTCGCGTTCGTCGGTGCTCCGATGGTGCATTGGCCGGAAGTGATCGTTACTTACGACACTGTGACCAAGACGCTCTTCTCAGCTGACGGCTTCGGTAAGTTCGGTGCGCTCGACAGGGTCGATCCCGAGGGATGGGACTGCGAAGCGCGGCGTTACTACTTCGGTATTGTCGGCAAGTTTGGCGCGCAGGTGCAGGCGCTCCTCAAGAAGGCATCGACCTTGGAAATCGCACGGATCTGTCCGCTCCATGGTCCGATCCACGACACTCCCGAGATGATCGCGCACGTCGTGAAGCAGTATCTGACTTGGTCTAGTTACTCGGTCGAGTCGGAAGGAGTGTGTGTCGCGTACACATCGGTATACGGACACACCAAGGTCGTCGTCGAGAGGTTTTGTGAGATCCTGAAAGCGAAGGGCTGCCCCAAGGTCGCGTGTGCGGATCTTGCTCGCGACGACATGTACGAGACGATCGAGGACGCATTTCGTTATGGGAAGCTCGTACTCGCGACGACTACCTATAACACTGGAGTATTCCCGAAGATGGAGGAGTACATCAACCATCTCAAGCGCCGGCAGTATCAGAACCGTAAGGTCGGCTTTATCGAGAACGGAGCCTGGGCACCGATGGCCGCAAAGGGCATGAAGACCCTTCTGGAGCCGCTCGCGAACATCACGTTCTGCGCGAATACGGTTACGGTTAGGGGCTCGATGACGGATGAAACCGTCGCCGCGCTCGAGAAACTTGCGGACGAGATCCTCGCCTAATAATTTGGATAACCGTCACAAGGGGATGATCGCCATCACCGCGAGCGCCTTCGGGTTCGCGATGATGGCGGCGTGTGTCCGTCTCACGGACGACTACGGCTCCTATATTCCGTGTTTTGAGAAGAGCTTCTTCCGCAATCTGGTAGCATTGATCATCGCCGTTGGAGCATTCTTCCGTTCGATATCATCTCGACAAAATTTCCACTATTGCCGACCTCGATCCGTTGTCGGATTTCTCGGTCTCCGCAGCGTTCTCGGTACAATCGGGATCTTCGCGAATTTCTATGCGCTTTCGCATATTCCGATTGCGGACGGACAGATCCTCAACAAGACGGCCCCGTTCTGGACGCTGATCTTCGCATGGATGTTCCTCGGCGAGAAGGTGTCGTTGCGGCATTTCGCCGCGGTAGCGATCGCGTTTGTCGGTGCGGTGCTGGTGGTGAAGCCGGGCTTCGCGGGCGTTGACGCGTTTCCGCTCGCGATGGGATTGCTGGGCGGAATCTGCGCCGGTGGCGCTTATGCCGCAGTGAGGGCGTTGGGAAGGCGCGGAATCAATCCAGCCATGATCGTCCTCGTGTTCAGCGGATTCTCATGCGTGGTGTCAGTTCCCCTGACGATGATGGATTATGTCCCGCTGACATGGGCACAGTTCTTCGTGCTGATGGGGGCGGGAGCCGGGGCGGCGATCGGACAGTTCGGCATCACTCTCGCGTATCGTTACGCAGCGCCGCGTGAGATTGCGGTTTTCGACTATACAAATATCCTCTTTACCGCTGTCCTTGGGTATCTGTTGTTCGGACAGGTATCGGATGTTTTCTCCGTCGTCGGGATGGTGGTTGTAATCGCCGCGGCTTTCGTCCTTTCCGGTTGCCGTTCTGGTGACTTGTAAAGAGGGTGGGTCAGCAAAAATTCTTTAACCCACCTGGGCCAG
>CAMGEN010000052.1:0-11432 GCA_946055075.1 uncultured Verrucomicrobiota bacterium
TCTTGGGAGCGCCGTCGACCATGTCCTTGGCGTCCTTGAGGCCAAGACCGGTGATCGCGCGGATCTCCTTGATGACGGCGATCTTGTTGGCACCAGCGGCCTTCAGGATGACGTCGAACTCGGTCTTCTCTTCAGCGGCAGCGCCACCAGCGGCAGGACCCGCAACAGCGACAGCAGCGGCGGCGGAAACGCCCCACGCCTCTTCGAGAGCCTTGACGAGCTCGTTGATCTCGAGAACGGTCTTGCCCGAGAGTTCCTTGATGATTTCTTCGTTAGTCATTTTCTTCTTTTCCTTTTTAGTTCAACCAAGCCCGTGTTTCATGACTTGGAAATTGTCTTTTATTCTTCTAGTCGCTCTAGAAGCCCTAGAACTTCTAGAGCTTCTAGAATTCCTAGCCGTTAGGCAGCCGGCGCTGCCTCTGCCGGGGCTTCGCCACCCTTCTTGGCCTTCTCGGAGAGAACGCGCGCGAGACGCGTCGCAGGCTCCTTGAAGAGCATGAGAAGCATCGCACGGAGTTCGTTCTTGCCGGGCACCTTGGAGAGGGCTTCAACCATCTTGGCGTCAACGATCTTGTTATCGTAATCGGCACCCTTCACAGAGGCCTTACCATTGGAGACCTTGACGAACTCCATGATCGCCTTGGCGACGGCAGTAGGCTCACCATGACCAGTGACGATCGCGGTCTTACCAGCAAGCATCGCGTTGACTTCGTCGGACCAGCCCTTCTCCTTCGCGGCCTTCGCGAGGAAGCTGTTCTTGACGACGAGCATGCGGCTGTCGAGCTTGCGGAGATCGGCACGAAGCTTCGCCATCTTCGCGACGGTCTCGCCGCCGTGATCGAGGATGAAGCAGTAGTCGGAATCCTTGACGCGGTCGACGACTTCGCTCAGAATGGCAACTTTTTCAATTCTCATGATCTATTACCTCCTGATTATTCAGCGTCGCTCGAAACGATGACCGGCACGCCCACACCCATGGTGCTGGCGATGGTCATGGACTTGATGAAGGCACCCTTCACGGACGCGGGCTTCGCGGCCTGCACCGCGGAAATGATCGCCTTAATGTTGCCGACGAGCTTGTCAGCATCAAACGAGCGCTTACCTGCGATAACGGCCATATTGCCGGTCTTATCCATACGGAAATCAACCTTACCGCCCTTCGCCTCCTTGACGGCGGTGGCAGTGTCGTCGGTAACAGTACCGGTCTTCGGGTTCGGCATGAGGCCGCGGGGACCGAGGACACGGGCGCACTTACGGACTTCCTTCATGGCTTCAACAGTCGCGATCGCGACGTCAAAATCACACCAGCCTTCTTTCGTGACCTTCTCGATAAGGTCCTGAAGGCCGACGAAATCGGCTCCAGCCTGACGAGCGGCCTCGGCGGCGTCACCACCGGCGAACACAGCGACCTTGACGTTCTTGCCCGAACCGTTGGGAAGCTTAACTACACCACGAACAGCAGTATCGCCCTTCGTAAGCTCGCTGCCGAGATGGAAATAGACATCGACGGTTTCGTCGAACTTGGCGCCAGCGTTCTCCTTAACGAACTTGACGGCTTCTTCGATCGCGACGGCCTTCTTGGGAGCCTTCTTCAGCGCGTTGAAATACTTCTTACCGTGTCTCATTCGACCACCTCGATTCCCATGTTACGAGCGGTGCCCGCGATCATCTTGATCGCCTGCTCCGGATCGTCGGTGTTGAGGTCGGCCTTCTTCATCTCCACGATCTTGAGGAGCTGAGCCTTGGTAACCTTGCCGACCTTGTTCTTGTTGGGAACGCCCGAACCCTTGGCGAGACCGGCTTCCTTCTTGAGGAGGGTCGACGCAGGCGGCGACTTGAACTGCAGCGAGAAGCTGCGATCCTGATAAACCGTGATGATCACGGGGATGACAAGACCCGCGTCCTTCGCGGTCTTGGCGTTGAACTCCTTGCAGAACTGCATGATGTTAACACCAGCAGAACCAAGGGCGGGACCCACAGGCGGCGCGGGATTCGCGGCACCAGCAGGAATCTGGAGCTTAACCACTCCAGTGACTTTCTTAGCCATTTTTGCCTTTCCTTCTGTTCGTCAGGCTCCTCCCGGGGATCCTTCCCGGTATAACGGACCTGAAATACCTGCCGTTTACTGGAGGGGCTCGAGGGTCTCTTCAACAGCGACCTTCTCGACCTGCCAATATTCGACGTCAACAGGGACCTTACGACCGAAGACATGAACTTCGACCTTGAGTTTGCCCTTGTCGGGATCAACCACACTGACTTGGCCCGTCAAACCCATGAACGCGCCATCAGTAATCTTCACCGTCTCTTCAACGTTGAAATCAATCTTCGGACGCTCCGCCATCTGCCCCGGATTGGGCTTGTCAAGGAGGATAGCATCCACTTCCGACTGTTTGAGCGGAGCGGGACGATCGCCACCGACGAATCCGATCACTCCCGGAGTCTCGCGGAGGAACTGCCACGTACGCTCATAAATCGCCTTCTTCCCGTTCTCATCAACGCCGGCCGCCTCATTGTAAAGCGCCAACTCGCAAAGCAAGTAGCCAGGGAAAACCCTCTTGGTAATGGTACGCTTCTTGCCGTTCTTCTTCTCGGAGACCTTCTCGGTCGGAATCACGCACTTGCCGATGAAATCCTCCATCCGCTCAATCCGAACGCGCGCCTCAATGGACTTCTGGGCCTTGTTTTCCTGACCCGTAAGCGTGTGAAGAACAAACCACTGCTTATCCATAAATACGCTCCTTAAATGCCCTTATTCGCGGCGAGGTTGATAAAGAACTCGATGACCTTATCGCAAACGAGCGTAGTTACTGCAAGGATGAAAATGAACGAAATAACGACCAGCGTCGAATCCCAGAGCTCCTGCTTGCTGGGCCACGTGACCCGCTTCGCCTCGGCCTTCACTCCGCCGAGATACCCCTTAGTCTTCTTGAACACGCTCATTTTCTTTACCTTCCTGTTGGCAGGGTAGGAGGGAATCGAACCCCCATAGGCGGTTTTGGAGACCGCTGCACTGCCATTGTGCTACTACCCTAAAAAGGAGAAAACCTTACTTGGTTTCCTTATGGGTAGTGCGCTTGCGGCAGCTGGGGCAGAACTTCACCTTCTCCAGACGCTCCGTCATAGTCTTCTTATTACGGGTCGTCGTGTAATTGCGGCTCTTGCACTCAGTGCACGCTAAAATCGCCAGATCTCTCATTTTAATCTCTCAAAGTTACTCAGTGACGAATCACGATCTCACTTTTCACTTTTTCTTTTTGCCTTCAGAAAGATTAAGCCCGCCCGCCGCCCCGGCCGACCACTTGCGGCCGGATAGCGGGCAGGCATCTCACAGAAGACTTCTTTGTCTTACTTGATGATCGCGGAGACCGTGCCGGCGCCGACCGTGCGGCCGCCTTCGCGGATCGCGAAACGCATCTTCTCCTCGAGAGCGACCGGAGCGATGAGCTTCACGGAGATCTCGACGTTATCGCCAGGCATCACCATCTCGACGCCGTCAGGAAGCTGGATGTCACCAGTCACGTCGGTCGTACGGATGTAGAACTGCGGACGATAGCCCTTCATGAACGCGGTGTGACGGCCACCCTCTTCCTTGGTGAGGACGTAGACCTGGCCCTTGAACTCGGTGTGCGGGGTGATCGAACCCGGCTTCGCGAGAACCTGACCACGCTGGACCTCCTCCTTCTTCGTGCCACGGAGAAGCGTACCGATGTTGTCGCCGGCCTGACCCTGATCAAGGAGCTTGCGGAACATCTCGACGCCGGTAACGGCGGTCTTGGCCGTCGGCTTGAGACCGACGATTTCGACTTCGTCGCCAACCTTGACGATACCACGCTCGACACGGCCGGTAACGACCGTACCACGACCTTCGATCGAGAAGATGTCTTCGATCGGCATGAGGAACGCCTGATCAAGGGCACGCTGCGGCTCGGGGATGTAGGTGTCGAGAGCGTTCATGAGCTCGGTGATGCAGTTGCAAGCAGCGTCATCCTTGGAAGCGGCCTGGGTCGCAGGATAAGCGGCGCCGCGGATCACGGGAGCATTGTCGCCATCGTAATCATACTTGGAGAGGAGCTCGCGGACTTCCATCTCGACGAGGTCGAGCATTTCGGCGTCATCGACGAGATCGCACTTGTTGAGGAAGACGACAATCTTCGGAACGCCAACCTGACGGGCGAGCAGCACGTGCTCACGGGTCTGCGGCATCGGGCCGTCAACGGCGGACACGACGAGGATCGCGCCATCCATCTGAGCCGCGCCGGTAATCATGTTCTTAACATAGTCGGCGTGACCGGGGCAGTCGACGTGCGCATAGTGACGGTTCTCGGTCGCGTACTCGACGTGAGAAGAGGCGATCGTAAGAATCTTGGTGGCATCACGACGACCAGCGGACTCGGAAGCCTTGGCGACCTGGTCGTACTTGATCTCGTCACAGAGACCCTTAAGGGACTGGACATGGGTGATGGCGGCCGTGAGGGTGGTCTTACCGTGGTCGACGTGGCCGATGGTGCCGACGTTCACGTGCGGCTTACCGCCGCGATCGAATGTTTCCTTAGCCATTTTTCTTAGCTCCTGTGAGTTGTTTCGTTTGATGTCCTTCGAAGCTGGAGCCACCTAGCGGAATCGAACCGCCGACCTCTTCCTTACCAAGGAAGTGCTCTACCTACTGAGCTAAAGTGGCCTGGTGGCGAGAAAGGGGATCGAACCCTTGACCTTAGGCTTATGAGTCCTGCGCTCTACCAACTGAGCTATCTCGCCATGCCTTTTGGGGACACGAGTGCATATTTTATCAAAAATCATCGCGCCGAGTCAAGGGCGGATTTGGCTTTTTCGACTGCCTTGCGATAAATTTCCTCGAGTTGCTCCTGCACGCGTCTCTCCCCGCGCCAGAAAGGAACGGGACCGAGTCGGCGAACGGTAGGATTTTCGATCTTCATACCAGCTCCTCCATTGAGATGCCGCGGAGTTCGATAAGCAGCGACGGACGCCGCGCGATCTCTTCACCGAGGATGACCATCGCCGCAAACACGTGCTTGCAGGGATTGGCATAATCAGGACACGAACACGCGGTTACGACGTCGTACTTGCGAGAGTCGAGAAGCTTTGTACCAGGATAGAGGTCGTAGCCTTCCTTGCGGAAAATCTCCTCAACCTCCATCGGCATCTCTCCCGCGAGCAGACGAGCGACCAGCATCGGCTCACGACGAATCGCCGCGGCGATTCTGCCGCGGACCGCTTTCGACGGCACCCGGAAATCGATCGTGACGTCATACGCCCCGGTCCGCACCCCCTGCACCTTCGCGCAAATGACATTCGCCGCACGCTTTCCTTTTTCACCTTTCCTCTTTACTTCTACGACCTGTCCGGACATCGCGTAATTACGACCACGTCCGTATCTCCCGCCTAGGTCTATACGCTCCAGTGCAGCAAACCATTTCTTCGCCCACTCCGAACGCGAAGAGCCAGATCGCGTTTCCTGCGAGCGAATGCCGTATGCGAACTTTGGACGCCGAAGAGGATAAGACTTTCTAGCCAAGATTCACCGCCTTCCACAATTCCTCGCCGTCTTTGAGCAGTCCTTCCAGCGTCTGCTTCTTCGCGAGAATTTCGTCAATGCGTTCCTCAAGCGTTCCGACAGTAATGAACTCGTGCACAAACACGTCTCGATCCTGCCCGATGCGATGGGCGCGATCGGTAGCCTGTCCCTCTACCGCCGGATTCCACCAACGGTCGAAATGAATCACATGCGTCGCCTTCGTGAGATTGAGTCCGAACCCGCCGGCCCGAAGCGAAAGGATGAAGACGTTGGGACGGGATTCGAGGTTCGTGGTTCGTGGTTCGTGATTCGTGGAGGAGATTCCTTCGGTATTGAACCGACGGATTTCGCGCTCGCGCTCCTTTGCCGAAAGCGCGCCGTGGAGGAACGGAACATCGGACTTGAAACGCTTGTCGAGTTCACGCTTGAGCCACGCGCCGACCTTCGCATACTGCGTAAAGACGAGCGCGCTTTCTCCGGACTCGAAGATCTGCGTGAGAAGCTCGACGAGCCGTTCAAGCTTGCCGTCTCCGTCACACACCAGCTTGAGCGCGGTAATGAGCGCGAAGACGTCGCCCTGACGGCGCACGGACAGCCGATAATCGCCGAGCGCCCTTTCATACTCCTCGCGCTGCGCGTCCGTAAGCCGACAGTACTCGCGGATCTCCACCTTCCCGCCGAGTTCGACGGCAATGGCGGGGTCGGACTTCAGACGCCGCAGCACAAGCGGCTCGAGCGCTTTCCGAAGCCGCTTACCCGCGCGACACGTCGGATCGAGCGCAAGCGGCTTCACGAACCGCTCCACGAACTCCTTGCGTTCCCCTAGCAGTCCCGGATTCAGAAACTCCTCGATACTCCACAGATCCTCGACCGTGTTCTCAATCGGAGTGCCCGTAAGCGCCACTCGATATCGCGGCATCAGCGCACGGACCGCCCTCGCAGTATGGGTGTCGAAATTCTTGATCGCCTGCGCCTCGTCAAGAACAAGTCCGTCCCACGCCACCTCCCGGAACAGCGCGTGCTCCCGTACCAACAGACTGTAACTCGTCACGACCACATCCGCCTCCGCACATGCCGCGCGGAATCCGCTCGCGACATGACGTCCATCACCCTGATGCACGTACACCTTGAGCGAAGGCGCGAACCGCTCGAGCTCGCGTTTCCAATTCGCAAGCAACGTGAGCGGAGCGACGATGAGAAGTGAAGAGTGAAGAGTGAAGAGTGAAGAGTTATGGAAAGACGAGTTACGAAGGGAAAGATACCAGGCGATGGTTTGGATCGTCTTGCCGAGACCCATGTCATCCGCCAGCAACGCGCCGAATCCGCGATCCGTCACCGCCCTCATCCAACGCACGCCGCGCGCCTGATAATCACGGAGTTCGCCGCACAAACCAATCGGCTGGGCACTGACTCCGTCCGCGCCGTTTTCGGCACAAGCCCGAAGCTCATTTATCATCTTCGCTATCTCGCCGCCGACTTTCGCCTCTTCAACCTCGATCCGACCGATCGCCCCGATACCGAGCGCGAACGCCACCGGATTGACCTTCTCGCGCCGCACCTTCTCCAGCGCCTTCAACGCCTCACGCAAAATTGAACGGTCGACCTCGATCCAATGATCTCGGAAGAAGACGAAATTGGACTTCTGCTCAAGCAGAAAGCGGATATCCTCCGCAGAGACCGGATGTCCGTCGACTTTGATCACAAGGCTGAGGCCGGAGGTTGAGGCCGAAGGTTGAGAGCGGATATTTATGTCCTCTTTGATCTCGGCGAACGCGGAAACACGCGCGGCGAAAGAACCGCATCTGACCTCGTACCCAGCAGCCTTGAGCGCCGCCGCCCCCCTTCTCGCGAAATCCTCCGCCTCGTTCTTCGTCACCTCGACACGAAGTTCGTGATTCGTGGTTCGCGGTTGGTGGTTGGTGGTGCGTGGTGCGTGGTTCGTTCTCAGCTCACGAAGCTTCCCCCACTCAAACACCGCCTCACCGAGCGCCTTCAACGCGGCACGCCCCTTAGGTATCGGACAACTGACGAACAGCTTCTCGCCTTCAGACCCGAGCGAAAAAGATATTCCGGAACGAGCGTCCAGAGCTTCCGGATCGGACCACTCCGAAAGCGTCGCGGCAAAGGCGGCGCATTCCGCATCGTCCCAACGGACCAATCCGGTGCGGCTCTTCAACGCCGCCATCCAGGCGTCGTGCAAAGTTTCATAACGCTGATCCTCGGCATCGACAGTAAGCGGCGTCATCGCCGAAGAACGGACGTATTCGTCAAGCCAAGGAATGTCGGGCAGCCAACGCGCATGCCACCCGTCATCCTCCTTCACTAACGCGGGATAGAATCTTCCCGCGGCGATGCGCTCAAGCGCCAGGCGCTGGTTCGGACTCAGCTTCACCGCCAACGGACTCCGCTTCCGGCGCCGTAACGGCATCCTCTTCACCGGCGACTTCGCCGAGGGTCTTGGTTCCGGACAAAAGCGCAATAACCTGCCCCTGCACTTCGGCCAGGTTCTCAAGCCGAATGCGGGGATCGAGAATGACAAACGTGTCACCCTGCTTGCGGTCTTCATAGACGCGACGGATCGTTCCGTCAGCCTGTTCCTTCTGATCGCGCTCCACCAGAATCTTGGAACGCTCGAGCATCACCGCGAGAACGTAAATCACGTTCTTCATCGCAGGATCATCCATCGTGATCAGCTGACGAAGAAGCTCGCCCGCATCTTCCTTCTTGAGCGGCTCCGACTTCGCCTCTTTGACCGGCGCGAGATAAAGCCCATCCCAAAACGAAAACGGCTCCCAATCCCGCTCCATCGCCTTCCAGCACTCGGGATGACAGTCAAAACGCTCATAGCCGCCGGTCGTCTCCTTGAGGGCGCTCACCATCGGAGTCTTATCTACCAGCGGCTTGCCGCAAATCGAGCATTCATGCCCGCGCGACCTGATGTTCCATTCCTGACTCATGTGATAAATTCTGGTGCGACTGACTGGGATCGAACCAGCAACCTTCGGCTTCGGAGGCCAACGCTCTATCCAATTGAGCTACAGTCGCGTAAACGCCGTATAGTATATCATAAAACCGCACCCTGCGTAACGGGCTCAGGCAACCGGTCGTATTCGTCGTCCTCAAAAATGTCGACATCGTCGTCCGGAATATCCTTCGGAATCATCAGATAACGCATCGTCTTCGTCGCGATACGGCGGAAGACTGGTCCGGACGAATTGCCGCCTTGATGATATAACCGACGCTGATCGAAATCCAACGTGACCAGAACGACGATTTCCGGATGCGTCGCTGGAACCATGCCGCAGAACGTCGCGCGATACTGTCCCGGCAGATATCCGGCACGTCCCGCGCTCTTCTGCGCTGTACCTGTCTTACCAGCAACCGAATAACCCTTCATCGCCGCACGCCGAGCAGTACCTCCGGGTGCCGCCACCCCACGCATCATCTCGCGCAACGTCTTTGCCGTCGACTCTCGAATCACTCGGTTGACGGGGCGCGGCTCGTTCTTCAGCAGGACGAGTCCATCCGACGCCACTACGCGATCGATCAAATACGGCTTCATACGAACCCCGTTATTGGCAATCGCCTGATACGCGGAAACCAGCTGAATCGCCGTAACCGCAAAAGCCTGACCGATCGCCGCCCGCGACCACGTCGCCTTGTCCCACATCCGCCGCGAAGGATCGAAAAGAATACCGACTTCCTCGCCCGGCAGTTCGATACCCGTCTTCTCTCCGAATCCGAAACGCCGCATGCCTTCATACACGCGCTTCGGACCGAGATCAAAGCCGAGCTTGCCGATCACGATATTCGAAGAGTGGACGATCGCGTCCGTTATCGTCATCCGCGGCTCCCAGACATGTCCTGCATCTCCGGGCAACCTGTAATAACGATCATCATCACGATTCGTGGTATAAAGCGAATCAGGCTTCACGAAATCCTGATCAATCGCCGTCGCCGCCGTGATCACCTTCATCACGGACCCCGGCTCATACGTGAAGGCGACCGCTCGATTGAGACGATTGCGGTCCGACGTGCGACTGAACATCCGCGGATCGAAATCGGGAGCGGACGCCATCGAAAGAATCGCTCCAGTCTTCGCATTCATCACGATACACCATCCCGACCCCGCACCGAACTCCTCGATCCCCCGGGCGAGCTCGACCTCAACTTCGCGCTGAATATTGCGGTCGATCGTCAGAAAGACATCCGCCCCTTGAACAGGATCGATCGAAATCTCGCGCCGGTCGTAAAGCTCACGTCCGAGCGCATCACGCTTGCCGCGGATCGTACCGGACGTGCCGACCAGCCATCTCGCGCAACTCTGCTCGACACCTGCCACTCCGTCGAAATCGAAATTCACGGCACCGAGCACATGACAGAGCGAACGACGACCAGGATACTGACGAACCTGCGAATCATTGATGATCACGCCGGAAACATAGCGCGAATCCGCCAGAATCGCATGCGCATCGATATCCGTCGAAACCCCCAGCGGCTGATAACGCTTCTTGGAATTCTCCGCCATCGCAGCGATGCGTGAAGGCTCGACGTTAAGCGCATTCGCAATCGTGGTGATGATCTGCTTACGCGTACGCGGCGCCTCCTTGCGCGAAGGACGCACCACCCGATTGGTCAGATCCACCGGATCAAGATGATATTCCCAAATCGGGACGGATAGCGCCAGCGGATCGCCGTTCACGTCATAGACGCCACCGCGCGGCGCCTTCAATTCACGCTCAAAATCGTAAGTGAGCCCCTGCACCTCGGCGTCAACGTGCGCCCGAATCAGAGAGTAAGAGGTATAAATGCCGAATGCGGCGAGGAATATCAGCGGAAGCCAGAACCGAAGCTTATCGGACAGCGTGTCCATCGCTTAGCGGCGACGAGAGGAAATCCTCGAATTGGAAGCCACCGTGCCGGAAGACTTACGTCGGCTCTGAGCGAGGCGGACGGACTGCTGCCCGTACCTCGGAGTGCCAGAGGCATCCATCCTGATCACCTGCTCCGGTTTCGGAATGCGCATATTGAGTCCGTGACTGACCAGTGCCCGTTCCAGATTCTCGGGAGTCGTCATCCGATCCCACGCCCACGCCTCACGACGACGGTCCTGCTCAAGTCTTGCGAGCTGCTTCTCCTTTTCGCGAATGGACTTAACCGTCTGCGAACAACGTGCCTCCGCCACCAGATTGACGACCACCATCACCACGAGCGCGGCGATAATGCCGGCGACGTGAAGCGACTTTCCAGTCATCACGCTCATCGTCTGCGACTTACGGCAGTTCCTGCGTTTCTTGATTTTCATTTCACACTCCTTTCACTTCGATCACTCTGAGCTTGGCGCTCCGTGATCTCGGATTGACATCGACTTCGGCTTCGGTCGCGGTGACGGCCTTTTTCGTCACGGCGACGGCCCTCGGGAGCGACCCTTTCCACTCCGATCCGCCCTGTTGCAGCGAAACCTCCTTGCCCACATGTTCGGCGAAAAACCTCTTCACCACGCGGTCGGTAAGCGACTCGAACGTGATCACCGCGAACCTTCCGCCGGAAGCGAGAAGCTCTATGCCGCCTTCCAGCGCCCTCTTGAGCTCGCCCATCTCGTCGTTCACCTCCATCCGCAACGCCTGAAATACGCGCGTCGCCGGATGATGTCCACCACGCCTGCCGACCGTCTTCTCGATGAAGTCCGCCAGTTCGATCGTCGTCTTGAACCCCCGTCGCGCCGCGATCGCCTTCGCGATTCTGCGAGCGTTAGGTTCTTCGCCCCATTCGCGGAAGATCTCTTCCAACCTCTCCGCGCTCTCTCCGTTCACCAGATCCGCGGCACTTATGCCGCGCGACCTGTCCATGCGCATGTCAAGGGGTCCCTCGCGCAGAAAGCTGAAACCACGTCCGGCTT
>CAMGEN010000053.1:0-11214 GCA_946055075.1 uncultured Verrucomicrobiota bacterium
AAACAGGCATTTTACCTCTGACAAAGTTGATCTCCACCGGGGTATCAATCCCTTCTTCAGGATATTCTGCCTGCAATTTCCTCCACTGCAACAAAGATTCTACAGATTCAAGCCCACTTACGGCGCAACGTATCTCCAGTTCAGCGGACAATCTATCCGAAACCTTTTGGACAATTCGCCAGAACAGCCCGTCATAGACTTCCCAATCATCATTATGATTGATCTTTTTCAACACAACGGCCGTCCGGAACTTTGCACGGGATCCATCACCAATCAAGGGAATATCAAAATTCCCATTAAATCCACGGCATATGCATGTATTTATCTTATCTTGCTTCACAACCAACCTCCCACTCCTCTTTCTCAAGTGGCGTGAAAATCCACTCGTAAGCAACTGCGGTCGTCTTTACACCAAAAACTCCTCCAAATACACCACCAACAATTCCGCCCCCTACACCTCCAATTAAGCCAAAGACGGGTACTGTTACAAGCTCTTCTGGTGAAGCAATCTGCGGACCAGCTTGACCTATTGCAATTGCAGCAGCCATCCCCCCTCTCGCCCCCAACGACGCACCAAATCTTCCGCCCAAAATAGCACCGCTCCAACCACCAATCTGCTTCACCGTCTCCTTGGCCCGAGAGTCCGCTTTATAAATGTCGACAGCAGACATGCCAATCCCCGCAAGAAAGCATATTTTCCCGCCGTATTTAAATATTGTAACCGTCCTTCCTGTAGCCTTTATCAATTTAGATGAACTGTGATTCAGCGAACGAGAATGTGCCACTTTTGCTATTCCCGAATTTCCATCTACATTCAAATGCCAAACGCTTGGATTATCCGAATTCACAGGAATCTCATGATAATCAAGACGTAAACATTTCTTCACATTTCCTGCCTTATACAAATACAATGCAGAAGTAGACCCATTCTTTGGAATATACATTCCATCTTGATGTGCCATTGTAAGATAAAACAACTCACCGTTTAATTGAACGGCCGTCTTCCCATTCAATGTTATTGTTGATCCCGCCCATCCGGCGCCAAGCCCTTCAACAACAACACTTGCAACGCTATTTCCAAACACATCAAACTTCGCGGGCGATGAATTAACGCAATACGCATATAAATTTTCGCCCCCGCGCTCACCTATCGGATCTCGCGTAATCCAGCGGCGGAGAGCGGGGGAATAGTAGCGCTTGCCGTAGTAATAAAAGCCGGTCTCGCGGTCGAAGTACTTGGTCGAGTAACGGAACGCGAAGACATCGGCAAGCGCACCGGACTGCGCAATCGTTCGTCCGAAAGCGTCGTAAGTGTAAGTAGCGACAACACTGCCAGTGGCATCGCAGTAACCGATGATATTGCCGTAGGCGTCGTACTGGGGAACGTAGATGGCGCCGTCGATCTTCGTGTAGAGGAGTCCGCCGATGCCGGCCGCGCCACCGATGGAACCGGAGATATCCTTGCCCCAGATGTATTCAACGCGATCGGTGACGCCGTCGTGTTCAATCGTCTCGAGGCGCAGCAGCCAGTCGTCGTAATAGTAGCGATGGACACCGTCAGGCGCGTACTTCATCACGCGGCGTCCGACGTTGTCGTAGACGTTGCTCTGAACGAGCGTATACGGCTCAGCGAGAAGACTCGCGGATGCAAGTCGATGCATCGCATCATAAGTAAGCAGGAATGCCGGCATCTCCGAGTCGATATGATGAACCTCCACCCTTCCGCAAGTGTCATACCACACTCCGCCGTATTCCGGCACCCATATCGGCTGGTTGAGACAGTTGGAGGCGAATTCGTTGCCGATAAAATCATAAGCATGCGTTTCGGAGTGTCCGGCGACCGTCGCCGCGGCGACTTCGCCGCGGAGGTTGTACGCGAAGCTGTCGGCGTTGCGCACGATCGGACGATGCAGGGAATCGTATCCGTACGCAAGAACCGAAGCGGCGCCGTTTACGATGTTGCTTACCGCGACGATCTCGTCCGGCGCATACGGATTCCGTACGAGCCGACGTGAGAACACGGAGCCGTTCGAAAGCCCGAGGTCGCAGCCCGTGTCCAGAGAGTCGCCGACATAACGGTAGTCGACGCGGAACTCGCCGTTCGAGAGCGCGGCGATTCTGCCGCGGTCATCATAGATGACATCAAGTCCGGACGCGCCGGAAAGCGAAGTCCGCGAGAGGCGTCCGTAGGCATCGTAGTCGCGGCACAGTTGCCGCGTTTCACCGGCGACAGACACCGACTCTTCGGACACCCTTCCCCGCTCATCATACGAGGACGAAACCGACCAGACCGAATTGGACGCGAAAGTCATTCTGCCGCGGTCGTCGTTCGCGAACACGTATCGGCAAGAGGGATCGGCGGATATGATTCTTTCGAGATCGCGGCGCTCGCCGTAGTCATATCCATACGAACTGCCATCAGGATTCGTGACGGACTCGAGCTGATAATCGGATGTATAAGTAAATGCCTCCACCGAATCGTCGGCATACGTCTTACCGGTGACGAGTCCCTTCGCGACATCGTAAGCCCATCTCGTCGTATCCTGCATGTGTCCGTCACGCGTCGTCGACAAACTCTTGGTCCGACCTTCGTATCCGTATTCATAACGGACAGGATACGTGTCGCCGCCGCGCACAAGCAGATGTCCTTCTGCGTCGTAGACATTGGTCACGACCGCACCGGAAGCATCGGTCCTTTGCGAAACATTGCCGAAGACGTCGTACCCGTATTCTCCGGTCGCGACGGAATCGGTAGCGTTCGTGTACTCTCCTTCCGCGGCAAGATCGCCGACTGAATCATAGTGTTTCCATGAATACGGACGCCGCATGAAAAGTCCGGTCGCCTCCTTCTCAACATAGACGATTCGTCCGAACGCGTCATAGTAATTCCAGGTCTGCTCGCCAGCTGAAGAAACGTGGATGGTCTTCCCGAACATCGACTCGACAACATTGGTTCCAGTGAGCGGCGATACCGAGACCTCGGTCATGATCTTCGTCGCTGGATTGAACGATGAGACAACATGCTCGACTTCGATTCCGAATTCATAACGCAAGGTCTCGCCGCGAAGCGAATCCGAAAGTCCTGTGAGGCGTCTCTTCACGACCGAATCACGATTGGTCTCGGTCCCGCAGAACTCGAGTTCACGCTCGACCTTCCACAACGCTCCGTCAAAACGTTCGTAATCAGTATCGGTTCTCCTTACGACGTCGCGCGAGACGCTTCCGACGAGTTCTCCGCATTCGTCGTAGAGATTGGTTTCGACGATGCCGGACCAGCGATTGAACACACTATACTCCCTTCCGTCGACATAAGAGATCTCACTATAGCCTTGCGGCGAAATCCTCGTCACCGCCCTTCCGAGGAAATCGTGCGCGGTCCAGGAGCGATTGAAAACATCTCCGTCACGAGGAAAGACTTCTTCAATGTCAATACGCTCGCCGGTGCTGTAATAATACTCGCCCGAATGTACCGAATCGCCCTCTCCGTTCATCGTGCTTCCGGAGACCTCGGTTCCGCCGCGGAACGATTCACGGTATTCGCTCCTGGCCGGGACAATCGAATCGAGCGAGGCGTAGACATCGCGATAGTAGCGTTCGGACATCTCGTCGCCTTCACTCCGTTCGCGCGTGACGAGTCCGCGAGACGAGACGGAAACGCGCGGATACGAGAACCCCTGCGGATAGATCACGGACTCGGACTTGGTCAGCGCGGACTCTCCAGTCGCGGTGACGACGGTGTTGGTGAGGCGTCCGAGTCCGTCCATGTGGCGGTGCGTGACACGATGGCCTTCCGGCGATTCAGAATGCCGCGGAAGCTCATCAAGATATTCGTCTTCGATCGCGTAATGAAGCCGGTCCGTTCCGGTCTCGGCGATGCGAGATGTCTTCGCGCCGTTGCGGTCAATCGACCAGAGAAGTCGGCAGCAGGAATAGGCGTTGGTCTCGTAGGATCCGTCCGCATAGGTGATCTTACGCAGTCGGTTGCGATCGTCATACGAATACGTCTTCGCATCGAACTCCGTTCCGTCTGAGGTCAGAGCGGTCGCCTCGTAACGAAGATTACCGAATCCGTCCGTAACCGAGACATTCCGCGTCTTCGCCTCGTGTCCGTTGAAGAAACGGCGCTCGACGGTCCGAACCGAATCACCGGACACGGACCTTTCGTACACAGTCGTGACTCCGTCTTCGCCCGTCTCCTCGGCGGTTTCGCCGCGGAGTACGTAAGGCACATCCGGCGAATCGTCCGCGAAGTAGGTTACCGACGACACGGCATTGCCGGAATCGCCGAGAGCGGCGGACTGCGAGGACGCGCGTTCGGTGGTGACGATGGTGCAAGGATACCCGCATTCAAGCGCGCGGGTGAACTTCCGCCAGGTGCGCGAGACGAGAACGAGAGATCCGTTCTCCTTCACATAACGGTCTTCCCTGCGCCATTTACGGAAATCTCCGGCGGCATCCGAATCGCCGGATGTCGGCTGGTATGAATAAACCGTGACCAGACAGTCGTACAATGGCAGATTATCCAACGAATATTCGTCAGATCCCGGCGGCTGCGATCCGTTGCGCTGCTCGATGAGCAGCGTCTCACGTCCGAACGCGTCATAGTCGTGGTATCGCCACGGACGATCATCGCCGTATTCGTAGCGGAGAGAACCGTGGCAACGGGTGTTCCGTGCGTCGTTCCAGTACTCGGCGTAGGAGAGTTTCCAGATTCCGTCGGCGCCGAGTTCTCTGCGTTCGGTTTCTCGCTCCACCGCGTTGTCGCCGTCACCGATCGTCTCATGACGGATAATCACATGACGAACCGTCTTCCCGTCCATCACCGAGGTCTCATCCGTTTCGCCGTCAGCTTCGCGGCGGCTTTTCGCGAGTCCTGATATGTTGTCCGTCTCCACGAAGCGTCCCGAAGAAACCGAATAGCTCTTGTCGAGAATCGCGTTGCCAGCGAGCGAAAGCTTGCGGAATCGCATCACGCCCGAGTCGGACGAAATCTCCCAGGTGCAGATCCGTTCGCGAGTCAGCGTGCGTTCGATAGAAATGGCGACGCCAGATACGGCATTGGAAATCGCCAACGTTCGCCCACGCGAATCGGAACAGATGATCCGCCGCACGGTTCCGTCCGATATCGTCTCGTCGGACACCGACGCGTCCGTGCGTTTCATCAGCTGAAAATCGTCAACGCAAGGAACGAACGTAGAATCGCGATTGAAATATACAAAACCCGAAACCATGCCCGAACGCGGCATGCCGAGCGAAAGGCGAAAACGGACCGATCCGAGCGACGGACCATCCAGAGAATCCTCGTCGCCGCATTCACACTCGTCATAGGCGTCATCGGAAGAAGACGAAAGCTCGTCCGACCGTCCTCCGCGAGCGGGATACGGATCATGATAACAGCTGTCGGACCAGACCGTATTTGATCCCGCATACAGATATGCGTATCCGACATTTCCGACCACGGAAACCGAATTGCTCATGTTATGGTGCGAGAGGTCAAGATGCGGAGTCCAGTCGAGCTCGGGACGGCAGTCGCAGCCGTCCAACTGCATGCCGCGATGCCATCCTTCCCAGAGCGACTCGGAGTCCAATGGATATTCGGGACCGGAATAGAAATGCGGCGTACCGAAGGTGAACTCTGGATGAAACGAAACCAGTTTAGATCCGTCGGGTAGCGAATACGCTCCGCACTCTGGCAAGGACAGCGTACGCGTCAACGGATCATACGAAATGTCGTCGCAATCACAGAATGGGTCTTCGGCATAATCAAGATCGTACGGCGGGTATTTAGCCGGTCTCTCGGTACGATACACGTCGCACGGCAATACGGTTTTACCCGGAGAAAAACGGATCGTGTTCCCGCACCCGTCGATTCCGTATTCACAATTCATCCATATTGACAGAACGTCGGTATGCAAGCCGTAGAACAAAGCCGGAGGGCGATTGGTTGTGAATTCTTGTCTGAACACGAAGTTGGTTTCGCCCGAAGATATGCAATGAGGCGGAAGCGGATTCCAGACCTCGTTGGTGAGATTAGTAGTCCAATAGCATTCGATATTCGCTACCGCACCTTGGAAATCGGCGGTCCATCCGACAGATAGAACGGTTGAATTCGTCCCGACTTCGATGCTCGCGTATCGCGGCGACGAATTGGTAGCGGCACCGACGATGCAGACTTCTTCAGACTGCGAGCCTTCCTGCGGGAACAGCAGTCGGCGAAGCGTCCCTGAGAGATTGCCACAACGGACCTTGTCGCCGGCAGCAATCATCCCGATGATGACGAAGAATACGAAAACAAATCTACCGCTATGCTTTAAACAACGCATAACGATAGTGTCCTTTTAAACGAGGCCAAGGGAAGCGAGTGTGTGCTTCATCTGGGCGAGGTTCTGGTCCGTCGTTTCGCAGAGCGGGAGACGGAAGACACGCTCGCATTTGCCCATGAGGGCGAGCGCCTCTTTCACCATAACAGGATTGACGTCGATGAAGAGGTCGTGGAAGAGCTGGTAGTACTTCGCATGATACGCGCGCGCCTCGACGAACTTCCCCGCGAGAGCGAGACGGATGAAGTCGCTCATCTCCTTCGGGATGACGTTGGAGGCAACGGAGATCACGCCTTCTGCACCGACGGAAATCATCGGCAGCGCGAGCGAATCATCACCTGAAAGCACCGTGAAATCCGGAATGAGATGCTTGATCGCCGAGACGCGTTCGACGGAGCCTGCGGCTTCCTTGATCGCGATAACATTAGGATGCTTCGCAAGACGCACGACGACATCGAGCGGAATCTCCTTGCCGGCACGACCAGGAACATTATAAAGAATGACCGGCAGACCGAGATCGGCGACCATCATGAAGTGACGGTAGAGCCCTTCCGCATTCGGCTTGTTGTAATAAGGAGTGACCTGCAGGCAGGCGTCCGCCCCACCCATCGCAATCGCGGCCTTAGTGAGCGAAATCGCCTCGGAAGTGGAATTCGCCCCGGTACCGGCGATAATCTTCGTCCGGCCCGCGGCGAACTCGATGGTCTTTTCGATGACCTGATGGTGTTCTTCATGGGAAAGAGTCGGCGATTCGCCGCTCGTTCCGACGGAACAGATGCCCTCGACACCGCCGACGCACTGTTCGTCGACGAGCGCCTTGAGCTTGCCGTAGTCCACCACACCGCTCTTTTCAAACGGTGTAATCATTGCTGTGATCGTTCCGTGAAGTTTCATCATCAGGCCACCAAAATTCGATTATTCTGAATATTCAGATCATCGATTATTACTTAACCGTTCTTTTTCTCGAAGTCCTTCATGAAGTCGACGAGCGCGTCAACACCTTCCATCGGGAACGCGTTGTAGATCGAGGCACGGAGACCGCCGACCGAACGATGGCCCTTGAGCGAGCTCATGCCGAGCTTCTTGGCCTCGTCGATGAACTTCTTCTCGAGTTCCTCATTGTTGCCGTGAATGCGCCAGGTCACGTTCATGTTGGAACGAAACTCGGGAAGCGCGGTGCCCGTCCAGAAATCGCTGCCGTCGATGACGTCATAGATCTTCTTCGCCTTTTCGGCGTTGAGCTTGAAGAGGTTCTCCTTGCCCATCTTCTTGACCCACTTCATGGTCTCGCCGAAGACGTAGATGCCCCAGGTCGGCGGCGTGTTATAGAGGGAGTTCTCTTCCGTGTAGGTCGTGTACTTGAGCATTGTCGGAATGTCAGCGGCACCCTTCGCAGCGAGTTCCTTCTTGATCGCGACGACGGCCATGCCGGACGGACCGAGGTTCTTCTGGGCTCCGGCATAGAACATGTCAAACTTATTGTAGTCGCGCTCGCAGCTGAGGATGTCGGAAGACATGTCGCAGAAGAGCGGCGAACCGGTAACGGGGAAGTTCTTGAGCTCGGCGCCGGCGATCGTCTCGTTCGAGCAGATGTGGCTGTAGGTAGCACCAGGAGTCCACTTCCACTCGTCGTCACGGGGCTGACGGGTAGGAATATCCTTCTGGCAGTCGGCGGCGACATTGACGGTCGCGCCGCGGAGCTTAGCGATGATCTGCGCCTCCTTGAGGGCTTTGGCGGACCAGGTGCCCTGCTTGCCGTAGTCGGCAACAGCGCCAGCGGTGAGGAAGTTCATCGCGATCATCGCGAACTGCATCGAAGCGCCGCCCTGGATGAAGCAAACGGACCAGTCGTCGTTGAGACCACAGAGTTCCTTGAACGTCGCGATTGCCTCCTGGTGAATCGCATCGTAATCCTTACCGCGATGAGACATTTCCATCACGGACATCCCGCAGCCCTTGTAATCTACGAGATCTTGCTGAGCATTCTGGAGAACCTCCAGCGGAAGAACCGCGGGACCCGCGGAAAAATTATAGGCACGTGCCATTTTCAGTTCCTTTTCTGTTAGAGTTTATCTGTAACCGCATGTAGAGATTATCGGTTGTGCGGTTGCAATATATTATATCATATTTAACGTCGGCCGAGTCGACCGACAATCCAATTAATGGAGCGAGCGCTCTGCGGATTAAGCCTTAAGGATCTGATCAATCTTCTCGCCAGCAGACTTCGCAGCCTCAGAGAGTCCAACGAAGTGCCCTTCGCAGCGTTTGGAGTTGCGCTCGTATTCAGACGGCTGAAGCGAGAGCCAGCCGAGAAGATCCTTGAGAGTCTTAGCTTCGGCAGGATCCAGCTTGCCGTCCGCCGCGGTAATATCCCAAAGAATCTCAAAAATAAGCTTACGAGACTCGACGGTCGAATATGGGGCAAAAAGCGAGGCATAGTAACTCATCGGTAAATTGGCGTCTTTCGCGGTCTTGAAGGAATCGTAGCAAAGTTCGCGATCTTTATCGACAAGCCCCATGTCATTGAAGAGCTTTGAGGCGACATTAACCTCTTCGAGCGTCACGGTACCATCAGCTTTCGCCATCTTGGCAAGAATGCCAGCCAGGCCGCGCAGAAAACAGCTGCGATAGATTTCAACCCGATCTCTACGCGCGGCGGCGAGTTCCTTCTTGGTCTGTAATCCAGATACCACCCAGGCGACTAAGGCAACTACAATCGCTACGGGGACGATGATGTATGCCATAATAGCATTACCTTTCTACCGGAAGCCCCCAGCTTTCGATTTTATCTGCCATCCAGTTAAACGCCGCTTCGTGCATCTCACGCGATTTGCCACACGGAATCAGCGGTCCGGCAGCGATACGAATATCCTTTGACGTATCCACCGGACCGAAGTCCTTGAAGAAACGTTTCAGAAATCCCTTCTTGCGCGTCGGCATACAACGCGAGTCGACAACGATTGGACAAATTGGAACACCCGCTTTCTCCGCAAGTTTTGCGCCAATGGAAGAAAAATGACTGCGACAGAACACTTCCTGCCGAGTCCCCTGAGGAAACACAAGAAAGCTTTTACCTGCAGCAATGTTCTTCGTTCCAATGTCGTAAAGCTTGAGAAGATCCGCCTTGGGATTGGTACGACTGACTCCGACCATACCCATGATCGCCGCGGCATGTTCAAGAAACGGCAATTTGGTGAGCGAATCCTTGGCGACGAAATTGAACTCTCCCCAGCAAAGAAGAATCGGCGGCAACACCACGGTCTCGTAGGTGGACATATGATTGCAAAGATACATCACTGGACCATGATGCGCATTTCGATGTTCAAAACCTTCGACTGACACATCCATGCCGCAGTATTCGGGACAGGTAACCGTGGAGAAACAAAACTTTGCCCAACGTCGCGTGGTGAGCATACGGACACTGTCGACGAACGCGCACAACGGGAATACACGGGCGATCATCGCCGAGAACAGGAAGGTCAGCCATCCAGAAGGACGACGACGGACAATACCACGGCATTCCGGCGCCGTTTTATATCCGCCTGTTTCGAGAATTGACTTCTGAAAAGTATTGAGATCGGTTTTACGCATCGAGTTGTACCCTTAGAGACCCAATTGCCGCCGCAGTGTTAACGATAGACGGATCCTTTGCGGCGGTGACGACATTATCGGAAGCAAGAGCATGCAACCACACTCCGCTCGCTGCGGCGAGAAAAGGATCGTCCTTAAGATACGCCCAGCGTGCACCGATCACGCCCGCGAGGAGATCACCCATGCCGCCCAGCGCCATGAAGGGATTGCCAGTTTCGTTTTCGTAAACGCGTTTTCCGTCCGAAGATACAACCAGCGTCCTCGCGCCCTTCAACACCACCGTCGCACCATAACGGTCGACAATCGCCTTCGCAGTTGTGAGACGATCTTTTACAACGTCCTCCTTCTTCCAGCCGAGAAGTTTCGCCGCTTCGCCTTCGTGCGGAGTAAGGATCAACTCCTGCCCGTTTGCCGGATCATATCCGTCGGTCTTACCATACCATCCCGCGAGAATCGCAAGCGCGTCGGCATCGATCACGAAGCGTCCCTTCGATCCGGACAGCAGACGCGACACAACCACTTCAGTAGAGACCGACACTCCTAATCCCATACCGATAACATAGGCATCAGCTTTCGGTGGGACGCAGGTAGCGGTAAGTTTGGTGAATGTAGCCTCTGGCACATGTACTCCTGCGGAGATTCGCGAGGCATCTGGCACAACCAGCTGAATAAGCCCGGCACCAGCAGCCCGAGATCCTAGGGCTGCAATGACTGGCGCATGAATGTAATGACCAGACCCGCCGACGACCGTAACTGTGCCGACGGAATATTTGTTGGCGTCAACCGGGCGTGCCTTGAATGCCGCGGCGATCGAAGATGGTGCTGAAACGGGATTCTTCATTTCAATCAGGGACGGAACACCATCGAGAAGCCGACGCCGACGTCATCGCGCTGGACTACGAGCACGCCCGGACCGGTAAAGTGCTCGTCGTCGATGTTCGCCGCGCCGGAACCAGTGGCGCCCCACGAACCGCTGCGGACGCTCTTGCCGTCGATGTAGAGCTTGTAGCAGTACTCTTGTTCAGCGTTCTGAAGCTTGAACTTCGGACTGATGTTGCCGGGGCATTCAAAACGGATGGTCTTGCCATCGAGCGCGCCTTCCTTGTTGATGCGCAGGACCGTGTTGCCGCCGATCGCACGGACTTCGGTGACGCCGCCGAGCTGACAGGCGACCGTGCCGTCCATCGATCCGAGCTGGAGCGTTCCGTTGTTGATGGTAAGTTCGCCCTTGATGCCGCTCTGATCTCCGGCCAGCAGGAGGTGTCCGCAATATCCACAGACAAACCCCTTCTCCGCCTTGATC
>CAMGEN010000054.1:0-11095 GCA_946055075.1 uncultured Verrucomicrobiota bacterium
GGGTCGGATGCCGAATGGACCATGGAGCGGCAGTTAGAGGGGTCTGATCGCATGCTGATCTCGTCCGGTACCGTCCATTGTGCGATTGGTACCGGCATCGTCTGGAAGACGACGTTCCCGTTTGAGTCGTCCGTCACCATGTCCACCAACGCCATGATCTTCGTCGATGAGGACGGCACTCGGGTGAAGCCGTTGGCGGATCTGCCGTATTATTCGGATATTCGTGAGAAGACGGACGCGTTTGCGGCGGGGGATGAGAAGGCGTTTGACGGACTTTTCAAGCTTGACCGAGAGGAGCTTCCGGATGGCGGATGGAAGCTGGTCTTTAGGCCTGAATTCTCCAAGCTTGAGCGACTGATGAAGTCCGTCGAAGTCTCCGGCCTCCGTCTCCCCACCAATGTGGTGATGCGCACCGGTGACGGCAGCATATCGAGGATCTCCTTCCGGGAGAAGCGGCGTGATCGGTAGTGTAATACTCGCGGCGTTGGCGCTGAACTTCTCGATCAAGACGTCGATTTACGACATGGTCGGGATGGAAGATGTCGCTTCGATGTCTGAAATCAGAGCGGGGACGGACGACAAGGTAATTGTCGTCTGTGACACGCTCAGTCCAGAACTCTCCAGGAAGTCTGTCCGAGAATTCATCGAGTCTCTGCCGCCGGAATACCTGGCCGATTCTGATCTTGCTTCGCTTGCGAAGCTGGACGTAATTGCCGATAAGGTCTGCGATGAGGATGCGGAGCTGTTGCAGACTCCGGATGGCCGCGCGAAGATCGCCAAGCGGGCGATTCGCCGTTATGTCGCATCGCCGATGCCGCCGCTTTTCAAGCCGGATGACGATCCGTTCTGTCTGAAGGAGCGTTATCTCATGTCTTTTGCGTCCGACAGGGTTGCAATCATGCCGTTCTCGTTGTCGGCGTCCGTTGTCGGTGACATAGATCGCCTCATAGAGGTGGTGGCGGATATCCGCGGCAGAATTGCCGCGGAGAATTGGGCGCATCGGGATCTGCAGCCGTTCGTCATGAGCGTTACCGGAGTGCCGGTGCATACTGCGGTCACCGCAGGGGAATGCAAACGGCAGATCGGCTGGCTCACGTGGTTTTCGCTGTTGTTCATCGCGTTGCTTTCGCTGTTCGTGTTCAAGTCGGTCAAGTGGATCCCGCTTCTCGCGCTTTCGCTTCTCGTGTCCTGCCTTGCCGGGGCTACGGCGATTTTCGTGTTTTTCGACTCGGTGCACATTATGGCGCTCGTCTTCGGGACAACGGTGCTCGGACTCGTTATTGATTATTCGTTCCACTGGCTGCTAGCTTCTGAGCACGGGCCTGCTTTGCGACGCAATCTCATCGTTTCCTGGATGACGACGGAGATCTCGTTGCTACCGTTGTTGCTTTCGTCTTTGCCGGTGCTCCGTCAGACCGCGCTCTTTCTCGCGGTCGCGTTGGCAGCGGCGCTTGCGTTCGTGATTTTCGCCTATCCACGGAGGGCAAGGATAGTTCTGGCGCTGGCGTTTTCGACGTTGGCCTTTGTATTCTCGGGCTGTGATCAGGTCCGTACCGATCCCAAGTCGCTCTATCATGCGCCCGCCGAACTGGCGTCTGCCGATCGTGTCGTTGCGCTCCGTTGGGGAACAGGTGACGGGGCTGCGGATCTGATTGCGAAGCTTTACGCCGAGCAGGGGGCGAAGGTCTCGTCCGCGTTGGGTCTTCCCGAGCTCAAGTATGTTCCGCCGTCCGGCGTGGAGCGTCCCCAGCGGTTGTTGGAAGACCTATTGGACCGGCTGACGCGAGAGACGATGTCGAGACTTCTCGCTGCGCTCGGACTTATGTTTGTCGTGCTGGTCTTCTTCTTCCGCAAGCGTGCGTTACGCGCCTTTTTACCGTCCGCTCTCGCGCTTGCAGGGATTTTCGGGCTGGTGCTTGTCGTCAACGGACAGGTTAATCTCTTCCACCTACTCGCGATGTTCCTGCTTGCCGGCATGAGCATTGACTACACGGTGTTCCTTCACAACGGCGGGAAGGAGGCGCTGAAACCGGCAGCATGTTCGTTGTTTACTTCCATGGCCGGCTTCGGCGCGTTGTCATTCGTGTCGTTCCCAGTGGTGAGCGCGTTCGGATTTGTGCTGGGCATTGGTTTGCCGCTTGCGTTCGGCATCGCCCTTGGTCTCGTTCCGCGCGGTTGCGAAACCGATGCGCCTGAGAAGGCAGCGTCGCCGCTGGGGATGGAGTTGCTGTATGCCGTCTATCGCGTGTTCGGACTTTCCGTCCTGCGTTTCGGTGCAGCATTCGTCGGCGTCGTGGTGTGGTGTTGCTCGAAGAATGTTCGTAAGGCCTCGCCCCGTATCCGCAAGATGGTGAACTTCACAAGGTCGTTGGCGGACAAGCTGGTGGTGATGGCGGAGGGGAAGAGCCTGCCGAAGGTGGTGACGGACGGGTCGGAGGACGCGAAGGCGTTTCTTGACGATGTTTTTAATCGCCGCGGAGTGTTCGTGATGTCTTCGCATGTCGGGACGATCGAGGTGCTGGCTGCTTTGGGCGAATGTGAGGCGACCTTTCACGCGTGGATGGAGTTTGAACGAACCGGGGTATTCAACCGTTTCTATCTCCGACATGCGCGGCGGCAGAAGGTGGTGATCCATCCAATTTCCGAGTTCGGCATGCAGACGGTGTTCGAAGCCGGCGATCTCATTGATTCCGGCGATTGTCTGCTGATGGCTGGAGACCGCGGAGACGGCGCGTTTCGTTTTGCGGCGGCGTTTGATCATCCTGTGTATTTCGTTGCCTGCGTGGCGGAGGGGAACGGATATCGGGCGGTGATCCGCCGGCTGCCGTCGAAGGCGAAGGAGATCAGAACATGTTATTTCGAGATTTTGGAAGAACTCAAGCGGAATTATCAAGACCAGTGGTTTGAATGGAATCGATGAAATACTCAATCGCGGATCTGGGGATTGTCTGCGCGCTTGGCGCAGGTGCTGAAGCGGTGCTCGAAAGAATGCTCGCGGGCGACACTTCGGGGATGAAAAGACTTACGGGACTCACCGCGGGGGATGAGACGGTGTTCGGCTTCGCGCCAGGGTGGGGGCCAGAACGACCCCCAGAGCTCGCCGAGGGTGAAACGCGTGTCGGGGCGCTTGTTGATCGAGCGATGGCGCAGCTTGATCTAGAGACGCTTTTCCGCGAGGTTTCCGCGGAGCGTATCGGTGCAGTGATCGGGACGAGTAATTCCACAATGGAGGAGTTTACTGACCATCCCGACCAGATCAACATGGCTTTCCCGGCGGAACATATCCGTGACAAGTGGGGCGTCAAGGGTCCGGTGTGGTCGGTCTCCACCGCCTGCTCCTCGTCTGCTAAGGTTTTCGCGTCAGCCCGTCGTCTGCTTGAGCTTGATGTGTGCGATGCGGTCATTGTCGGGGGAGTGGACGCTTACACGCGCGTGGTGGTCGAGGGTTTTCATGCGCTTGAAGCGCTTTCGCCGAAGCTGTGCCGTCCGTGTTCGCCGAACCGCGACGGAATCAATCTCGGCGAGGGGGCCGCGCTTTTCGTGCTGCGTCGGGGAGAGCCCAGCGGGCGGGTTCGGTTGCTTGGCGTCGGCGAGAGTTCGGACGCGCATCATCTCACCGCTCCAGATCCGGAGGGTAGGGGCGCGGAGGCTTCGATGCGCGCGGCGCTGGCGGACGCGGGGCTTTCGCCGCGAGATATCGGCTTCATCAATCTTCACGGTACGGGTACGGTCTATAACGATTCGATGGAGCTCGCCGCGGTGGAGCGCGTTTTCGGCAAGGGTGTCTGTCGGATCTCGACGAAGCCGTTCACGGGGCATTGTCTCGGAGCGGCGGGGGCGGTCGAGGCGGCGCTATGCTGTCTTCGTTTGCTTGCACTTCCATCGTCTCCGGTGCCGTCTTGTTGTCTTTCCAATTCGTTTGCCTTCGGCGGCAGTAATGCGTCGGTGATACTGGCGCGGGATATTTGATATAATGTCCCTAATGCCGACATTAGAGGAAATGCTGCCACAAGCGGATCCGATGATCCTGCTGAGCGACTATGAGGAACCTGTGGAAGGGTCGTCCACGGTTGTTTCGTACGTTGATATATCCGAACGGTCGCCGTTCTATGATTGTGCAGTCGGCGGCACGCCGTCTGTAACTGCGCTTGAATACATGGCGCAGACGATGGCGCTATGTGTCGGTTTCGATCGTCGTCGCAAGGGGCTCAAGCCCAAGCTCGGCTTTGTTCTCGGTTCTCGTCGGTTGGAGGTCAGGGTGCCGTGTTTCAGAAATGGCGAGCGATATCGTGTTGTCGCTGAGTGCACTTATACCGATGATGAATTCGGTTCTTTCGATTGTGGGATTTACGATTCTGCCGGAGTTGAAGTCGCGAAGGCGACAGTAACGGCGTTTCAGCCGGATTTCGAGACGACACCCGATAAGTTGGAGGCGTTTACATGAAGAAGGTCATCGTTACCGGTTCGAGTCGCGGCCTCGGCAGGGCCATCGCCGAGGCATTGAAGGGGGCTGGTTATGAGGTCGTCACTCATTCCGTTCGTAGCGGCGGAACCGATCTGCAGTTTGACATCGCCGATCGTGAGGCTGCGAAGGCGGCGCTTGATAAGTGGGTTGCCGAGAATGGCGCGCCATACGCGGTGGTGTTGAATGCGGGTATTGCGCGAGACAATGCTTTCCCGGCGATGGAAGATGACGAATGGGATAGGGTGATTCGCACTGATCTTGACGGCTTCTACAACTGTCTCAAGCCCTTGGTTCTACCGATGGTGCAGGCGCGTGCGGCGGGAAGGATCGTCGTCGTGTCTTCGATTTCCGGCGTGATCGGCAATCGTGGTCAGACCAATTATTCGGCGGCAAAGGCGGGGCTTATCGGTGCCGCGAAGGCGTTGGCGGTGGAGCTTGCGAAGCGAAAGATTACCGTCAACTGTGTTGCACCGGGTGTGATCGAGACTGAGATGATAGATGGTGTCTTTGCCGAGGAGGCGATGAAGGCGATTCCCATGAGGCGATTTGGAAGGCCCGAAGAGGTTGCTGGTCTTGTCCGCTTTCTGTTGTCGGATGAGGCGGCTTACATCACTCGTCAGGTTTTCAATGTGAACGGAGGGATGTTCTGAAATGAGAAGGGTGGTCATTACCGGATACGGACTTGTCAGCTCGCTTGGCAATACGGTGAGCGAGGCTTTTGCGCGGCTGAAGACGCCGAAGAACTGCGTGAAGGTCTCCGAGGATCTGAAGGGTTTCAAGAATTTACAGACATGTCTTTGGGCTCCGTCTGTTTTTGAGCGTCCCGCTCATTGGAATCGTAAGACAGTGCGTACCATGTCTCCGGTTTCGATGATGGCGCTGGCGGCCACCGAGCAGGCGCTTTCGCAGGCGGGTCTTGATTCTCGCGACGACATCCTGAAGGGTGGGCGTCTCGGTGTCGCCTACGGGTCCTGTTCCGGCGGGGTAGAGGCGAATGCGGATTTCTATACGGTGCTCATGGATAAGGAGGTGAAGAACGTCACCTCGTCAACTTACATCAAGATGATGAGTCAGACTTGCGCCGTGAATCTGTCCGTCCACTACGGCACCACCGGCCGGCTGTTGCCTACGGGGACCGCGTGCACGTCGGGCTCGCTTGCGATCGGTGAAGCGGTTGAGGCGATCCGCTGGGGCAAGCAGGATGTGATGATCGCCGGCGGAGCTGAGGAGTTCTCCGCGACGCAGGTTGCGGTGTTTGACACGCTTTTCGCGACTTCCAGACTTAACGACAATCCTGAAGGGACTCCGCGCGCGTTTGACAAGAACCGTGACGGACTTGTCATCGGTGACGGGGCGGGCACCTTGATACTCGAGGAGTACGAGCATGCCAAGGCGCGAGGAGCCACGATCCTGGCCGAGGTTGTGGGCTTCGGCGAAAACACCGATGGTCGTCACGTAACGCAGCCCAATGCAGATACGATGGCAGGCGCGCTTCGTCTCGCGCTGGAAGATGCTGGGCTTTCCCCGGATGCGATCGGATACGTTAATGCCCACGGCACTGCGACCGAGCTTGGCGATGTCGCCGAAGGCACGGCGACTGCGTCGGTGTTTGGGCGCAAGGTCCCGATCTCTACGCTCAAGAGCTATACCGGGCACACTCTCGGGGCGTGCGGCGCGATTGAGGCGATTATGTCCGTCGAGATGCTGCGTAACGACTGGTATGCTCCGAACCTCAATCTTGTCGATCCCGATCCGCGTTGCGGAGAGCACGATTTTATCACTGGGTCAGGCCGGACGTTTTCTTCCGAGTACGTGATGTCCGACAACTTCGCCTTCGGTGGAATCAACACCTCGCTTATCTTCAAGCGCGTATGAGGCGGCCTAAGATCCTGGCGAAGAAGGTGCTGAAGCCCGGCGAGGCGCCGGACGTGAACTTCGTGCCGCCGGTGATGCGTCGCCGGCTTTCGCCGCTGCAGAAGATTTTCTTTCATCTGGCGAATTTTGAGGGAATGCCTGCGCCGAAGAACGTGGTTTTCGCATCTCGGGATGGGGAGGACACGCTGACGCGTCGTATCGTTGATGATTTTCAGGCGGACGGATCGGTCTCGCCGCAGCGTTTCAGCACTTCCGTCTACAATGCTGCGCCCGGGCTTTGGAGCGTGTTCACGAAGAATACCGCGCCCTATACCGCGATCGCCGCCGGTGACGAATCGGTAAGGTGCGGTCTGATCGAGGCGCTTGGTGCGGCAATCTCGCCAACCTTGTTCGTCTACGCCGAGGAAACTGGTGGCGGACGCGGCTTCTCGTTTCTTTATTCGTTTGATGATTAGGTTTCTTAGAGGTGCGATATCAGTTATGTTCTTCGGCATTTTCGCCGTGGGCGCCATTTTGATGTCTCCGTTCATGTTTCTGTTGGGTTCGCCGCGATTCTGTCAACCGTTAGTGCGGGCCATCTGGCGGCCTTATCTCAAGTGCTGGGATCTGGCCGGCGAGGTGGGGGTGCGATACGACGGGTCGCGAGAGGTGAAGGGGTCCGTCCTTGTCGCCAACCATCCTTCGCTGATCGATGTCGTGATCATGGTGTCGCTTTTCCCGAAGACACTGTATGTCGCCAAGCATTCGTTGTTGAAGGATTTCTTCCTGTCCGGGATTGTGCGTTTCACTTCTTTGCCGGACGACGAACGGCTGCCAGAGGCGGCGGGACCGTATCTTCGTGACGGTTGGAATGTGCTGGTCTTCCCGGAGGGGTCGCGCACTCCGATGGGGCCATCGTCGCGCACTCCGGTTTCCGAAGTCGAGATGCGTCCGTTCCATCGCGGCGCCGCACAGGTCGCGCTTCGCAATGGAGTTCCGTTGGTCCCGTTCGGGATCTCGCTTACGCGGAGGGTGGTTGCGAAGGGGCAGAAGGCGTGGGATCTCGGAACGGAGAAGGTTTTTTACACGATCCGTCGCGGGGCCGAGATTCCGGTCGCCATGGGCTCTGGCGTCTTGCGTTCGGAGGCAATGGCTTTGACGGATAGAATCCGCAAGGAGATAAAGGGGCTTTTATGAAGCGTCATCTGATCGGTATCGGCGGAGTCGGCATGAGTGCACTTGCCACGGCTCTCGTAAAACTCGGGGATACGGTCACGGGTTCAGACCGTAATCTCAATACAAAGAACATCTCGTTTCTTGAGTCTCTCGGTGTCCGTTGTTTCCCGGATGATGGCAGCGGAGTGGATGCGGAGACGGACGAGGTCATTGTCTCAACGGCAATCGAAGATACGAATCCTGGGCTTGTCAAAGCCAAGGCGTTTGGAATCGCCGTGACGCATCGTGCCAAGGCGCTTGCCCGTGCTCTCGAACCATTTCGTCTCGTTGCAGTGGTTGGAACATGCGGTAAATCGACGGTGACTGCGATGCTTGGGCATGTTCTTGCGGAATGCGGACTGGATCCGATGTGTGTGAACGGCGCGAATGTTCCGGGGTGGCTTGGCGCCGTCCGCATTCCGTCAGAAACCCCTGTTTCCCATTCTCTATGCTCAGAGCCGCGTTATGCGGTGGCGGAGGTGGACGAATCGGACAAGTCGCTGGTCGCGTTCAGGCCTTATGCCGCGATCGTCACCAATGCTTCGGCCGATCATTACTCCAAGGAGGAGATGGACGAGGTCTTTGACACGTTCGTGAAGGACTGTCCAGGGCCGGTTATCGACGCGCGCGGTGAAGTTTATGCGCCAGAAGATTTCAACGAGCAGAACGCTTCGCTTGCGGTGCGTATGGCGGTTGCGCTTGGTTGTGACGAGTCGCGAGCGCGTGCGGCGATTGCGACTTTCGGAGGTGTGGAGCGTCGTCTTCAGCGGATTCTGCCGTCTTCGTCTGTAAATCGTAATCTTACAACTCCAGTATATGATGACTACGCGCATAATCCCGAGAAGTTGCGCTCCATGTGGATGGCGATTCGGAAGCGTCATGGAGGTCCGTTATGCGTCGTGTGGCGTCCTCATGGTTATGCTCCGCTTCGCAAGATGCTGGATGATCTCGCGCGGATGTTTTCCGAGGTGATGTCTTCGGACGATAGGTTGTTGTTGCTGCCGGTTTATGACGCGGGGGGGACGACGGATCGTTCGATCAATTCCGACGCACTGGTTGCGAGGGTTGGAGAGCTAGGTGGTGGAAGGAATGTTATTCTGGTGCCGTCGCTGGATGCGGCGTATGATTGGATCTGTGCCAATCGCGGCGGTTTTGCTGCGATCGTGACTTGTGGGGCGCGGGATCCCGAGTTGCCGACGCTCGCCCGCAGAATTGCCAGGATTTTGGTATAATAGAAGAACAATGAATTTGAAAAAACTGCTTATCGCGACTCCCTAATCATCATTCAGTAAACGTTATGTCACTCAACATCGTAACCGAAATCGACAATCGTATCGCCGTCAAGAACGTCCTGATGTCCGTCAGCGACAAGACTGGGCTTGAGTCCTTCGTTCCGGCCCTTGTGAAGGCTTGTCCCGGCGTCAAGATCTATTCTACGGGAGGAACCTACACGAAGGTGAAGGAGATTCTCGGTGAAAAAGCGTCGGCGACTCTCGTTGCGGTTTCGGATTACACTGGTCAGCCTGAGATGCAGGGCGGTCTTGTGAAGACGCTCGACTTCAAGATTTACCTCGGTTTGCTATCCGAGAAGTACAATGAGGCGCATCAGCAGGATCTCAATCGTCTTTCGGCGCAGCCGATCGATATGGTTGTTGTGAATCTCTATCCTTTCCGACAGACTGTCGCGAAGGAGGGGGTTACGCCTGAGATGGCCCGTACCAACATCGACATTGGTGGTCCGTGCATGGTGCGTGCTTCCGCGAAGAATTATCTTCGCGTTGCGTCAGTCACGGATCCGCTTGATTACGCCAGCCTTGCGCAGGAGTTGGAGTCGCATGGCGGCACGATCGGGCTTGACACTCGGTTCAGGCTGATGAAGAAGGCCTTCACGCATACGGCCGAATACGACACGGCGATTTCTGGGTTCTTCACCACCCGTACGTGGGAAGAGATTTGCGGAACATACAACCAACACTGATGATATTTGAAACCTTCAAGCGAATGCGAGAGGAGCGACCGTTCTCGGCCGCGTTTCTCATCAGCTCCGGAGATAGGTCCATTCCGATCTCCTGGCGGCAGTTCACTGACGACATCGATCTTGTTGTCCGTCTGATTCGAACCAACGTTCCGGGCACGAAGATCGGCATTCTCGGCGAAAACTCCTACGAGTGGATGGTCGCTCATGCCGCGGTGCTTTTCTCTGGATCAACGGTGGTGCCGATCGACATGCTCCTCAATCCGCAGGAGATATCTGACAGACTCAAGTTCGTGGGGGCGACGGCGCTGGTTTACTCATCGTTGTACTCGGATAAGGCGAAGGCGGTCAAGGAGTTGATACCGGGACTCGTTATCGCCGGTTTCGGCACTTTAAAGACCGAGCGGTTCCTGAACGGGGTGCGCGGTCTTTTCAATATCAAGGATTCTGTCTGGAATGAGTCTTCCGTTGATGTGAAGCGCACCTCGATGATCGTGTTCACTTCCGGAACGACGTCTGTTCCCCGCGGGGCCGAGCTGACTATCGAAGGGCTTGAGACCTTCGTCGAGTATGCGCAGCTGTGTTTGAAGATCCGTCCCGACTCGAGGTCGCTGATGCTGTTGCCTCTGCATCACATCTTCGGCGTCTGTACGACTTACCTCATGTTGTCGTGTGGTTCCGCTATCGGGGTATGTCCGGACTTCCGTCGCATCTATGACGCGGCGGAGCGCTTTCGCGTCAACTACCTCTTTCTGGTCCCTGCGTTGGCGGACATACTTGCGGCGAAGATCGAGATGCATGGGCGCAGCGCGGAGGAGGCGCTCGGCACTCCAATCGACTGGATTCTTACGGGTGGCGCGGCATGCCCTCGCCGTACCTACGAACATCTCACCGCGCTCGGTGTCAAGCTCATCACCGGCTCCGGCATGACCGAGACGCATGCGCATTTCTCCATCACTCCGATTGAAGGCGATCCTCATGTCGGTTCGCAGGGGTTGGTGCCGCGTGAATGGCGCACCGAGACGAAGGTCTCGGCGAGTGGTGAGTTGCTGATTCGCGGTCCGGCCGTGATGAAGGGCTATTACAGGGATCCTGAGAAGACTGCGGCGGTGATCGACGAGGACGGTTGGTATCATACGGGCGACATCGGTTACATTGACGATGACGGATTTGTGTATTTTACCGGGCGAGCTTCAAGGACGATAATTCTTGACTCCGGGAAGAAGATCGCGCCGGAGGAACTGGAGGACAAGATTCTTTCGATACCGGGAGTACTCGAATGCGTGGTCCGTGGTGCGAAGGAGAGTCGCGAGGTGATAGCCGAAGTATACGCTTCCATTCCTGAATGTCGTGTTCATAAGGCTATTGGCGAGCTCAATCTGCAGCTGCCGGTGTACAAGCGGATTAAGACGGTGATAGTGCGTGCAGATCCGTTTCCTCGTACATCGTCAGGGAAAATCCGGCTGGGCCGTTAGCCAAAGTAACCGAAACTAAGAACGTCCGGGAAGCCCGTCTTGCCGAACTCGCGAACTCATGAGGCCGAGCGTTGACCGGGACGAGCTTCCCGCCCGAAGCCGCAGTTATTG
>CAMGEN010000055.1:0-11092 GCA_946055075.1 uncultured Verrucomicrobiota bacterium
CAAGTACGGCGCCATCACCGCCAACATCGGGGATACGATTAAAAGATCCTCGAATCTGTCCTCTAATCTCCTCTAATCTCCGCGGCAATTCTGCCGCGGATTTTGGTATAATATGAAATGTTATGAGTAACTATACATGTGTTGTCTGCATTAAGCAGGTGCCAGATACGAAAAAGGTTACTGGTCAGGCCATGAAGGCCGATGGAACCATTAATCGTGCTGCACTTCCAGCCATCTTTAACCCCGAGGATAGGAATGCGCTCGAAGCAGCGCTTTCCGTCAAGGATAAGTGCGGCGCAAAAGTAATTGCGATTGCAATGGGTCTTCCCGCGGCGACGACGATCCTGAAGGAGGCGCTCTTCTGCGGTGCGGATGAGGCTTATTTGGTGACGGATCGCAAGGCTGCCGGTTCTGATACTCTTGCAACTAGTTACATTCTTTCCCAAGCCGTTAAGAAATTCAATCCCGATCTAGTGTTTTGCGGTCGTCAGGCTATCGATGGCGATACTGCTCAGACAGGGCCGCAGATCGCCGAGAAGCTCGATTTCGCTGCGATCACTTATCTTGAGAAAATCGATGTCGATGGCGAATTCGCAATGTGTGTCCGCGATATCGGCACTGGTATTGAGACGGATAAGGTTAAGCTTCCGGCGTTATTCACGGTTACCGAGAAATTCGGAGAGCTCCGTCCGTTTGATGTCCGTCGTGTCATGAAGTACAAGAACGCCGAGATCAAGGCGCTATCGTGTGATGACATCGACTGCGATCCTACCCGCTGTGGTTTCGCGGGCTCGCCTACGAGCGTCAATAAGATCGAGTCCGTCGTGCTCGCGGGCGGCGAGTATCAGGAAGTCGCTCCAACTGATGACGGCATTAAGGAGATGGTGAAAAAATTGATAGCCGATCATACCATTGGTTGACGGGTATTTCGAAGTGTTGGTAGATTAGGGGGCAATGTTTATGACTGATAGAAGCAAAGGTGAAGTTTGGGTTTTCGCCGAACAGGAAGATGGTAAGCTCGCCGATATTTCGTTTGAGCTACTCGGCAAGGGCCGTGAGCTCGCGGACAAGCTGGGTGTGAAGCTCGGCGCGGTGCTGATGGGTGACACGGTCGGATCGCTCGCAGACTCGCTTTTCCGTGGTGGTGCGGATATCGTTCATCTTGTTGAAGATGCGAAGCTTGCGCAGTATCGTGGAAAGGCGTATCGCCATGCGTTCGTCGAGCTTATCAAGGAGTGTGCTCCCCAAATCGTGATCTTCGGTGCGACGCACATGGGGCGCGATCTTGCGCCGGCTGTTGCTTCGGCGCTGCGGTGTGGGCTTACTGCAGACTGCACTGATCTTCAGATCGGCGACTATACCGATAAGAAGTCTGGAGAAGTGTTCAAGAATATCTTGATGCAGATCCGTCCTGCGTTCGGTGGCAATATTATCGCGACGATTGTCAATGCCCGCAACTGGCCTCAGATGGCGACGGTGCGTGAAGGTGTGATGCGCCCGCTCGCTGGGGAACAGGGAATAGGGAGTAAGGAGCCGGGTGCGGTGGTGAGGCATTCCGCGAAACTTGATGATGTTGAGATTCCGGTGGAGGTCGTTGAGATCGTTCGTCGTCATTCTTCAATCAACCTTAAGGGTTCTCGCATAATCGTTGCTGGTGGTGCCGGTGTCGGCTCAAAGGAGAACTTCAAGCTGCTTCACGACTTGGCGGCCGCGCTTGGTGGTGCCGTAGGGGGATCGCGTGCGGCGGTGGACCTTGGTTATTGTGAGCATGAGCGTCAGATCGGGCAGACTGGGGTGACAGTGCGCCCTGCGCTCTTCATTTCCTGCGGCATTTCCGGTGCGGTGCAGCATCTTGCCGGCATGCAGGATTCGGCGAAGATCATTGCTATTAATACCGATCCAGAGGCGCCGATTTTCAAGGTAGCTCATTACGGCATTGTCGGTGATCTCAATGTCGTGATTCCGAAGCTTCTGAAGGCAATTAAGGATAAGTGACTTCCGCTCTTCAACTTCAACCTCACACTTCAATTATTATTATATGTCCAATTTCTACAAAGACAATCCGGATATTGAGAAGACGATCGATGCGCTCGATCTCAAGGAAGTGGCGACCCTGCTGGAAGAGGATTTCCGGTTCGCCAAGGAGTACGACTTCGCTCCAAGGTCCGCTGAAGACGCGATAGACAACTATAAGCGTGCGCTTGATGTCGCTGGTGACATCATGGGCAATCGCATTGCGCCAACGGCCGAGGAGACTGATAAGCTTGGCAACGTCCTTAACGAAGACGGATCGGTTACCTACACGCCGGGCGTGAAGCTTTGCATGGAGCTTTTTACCAAGGCGGGGCTCATGGGGGTGCAGATTCCGTATTACCTTGAGGGCCTTAATATGCCGTGTGTCATTATGACGGCGATCAACGACATGGTCTCTCGGGCGGATGCGTCGCTGATGAACATGGTGGGGCTTCAGGGGATCGCGGATACGATCAATATGTTTGCGGACGAGGATATCAAGAGGGAGTACGTTCCGAAACTCGTTCGTGGCGGTTGGACCGGGGCGATGGTGCTGACCGAGCCCGATGCGGGATCGGATTTACAGTCCGTTAAGACTTCTGCGCATCAGGATGAGAATGGTAACTGGTATGTCAATGGCGTCAAGCGCTTCATCACTAATGGTTGTGGAGAGGTGCTGCTGGTTCTTGCGCGGACCGAGCCTGGCACCACCAATGGCGCGGGGCTTTCCTGCCTGCTCGTCGAGAAAGGTCC
Organism: uncultured Verrucomicrobiota bacterium; assembly: GCA_946055075.1. Lineage (GTDB taxonomy): Bacteria > Verrucomicrobiota > Kiritimatiellia > RFP12 > UBA1067 > UBA1067. The sequence continues at coordinate 2,767 of CAMGEN010000055.1, forward strand.
GTGGGTGAAGGTGCGTCGTCTTGAGCATAAGCTCGGCATCAACGGCTCTCCGACCTGTGAGCTTGTCTTCAACGAGGCGCCAGCGAAGCTGATTGGGCTTCGCAAGCGCGGTCTTATCACCTACGTGATGGCCCTCATGAATGGCGCCCGTGTCGGTATTGGGGCTCAGGGTACAGGTATCGGCGAGGCGGCTTACCGCGCAGCGCGCGATTATGCCGCGGCCCGCAAGCAGTTCGGACAGACCATTGACAATTTTGCTCCGATCAAGGAGCTTCTCGCCGACATGTCGGTCGAGGTTCAGGCTTCGCGCGCGCTTGCTTATTATTGCTCGAAGTGCGTTGACATGGAGGCGGGGCTTGAGCGAAAGTTCAACCGCATCAAGGGCACGCCCGAGGCGACGGAGGTTCGTTCGCGGATGAAGAAGTATGCGGCCTTCAACAAGATGGTCACTCCTTTCGCGAAGTATTACGCGTCCGAGATGTCTATGCGCGTTTCCAACGGAGCTGTGGCAGTGCTGGGCGGATCGGGATTCATGAAGGATTACCCAGTTGAGCGTTATCTCCGTGACAGCCGTATTACTACGATCTACGAGGGCACCTCGCAGCTTCAGGTGGTTGCGGCGATCGCCGGCGTGATGGGCGGAACCGTCAAGGAGGTCCTTGTCGACATCTTCGGTAAGGAAGACTGGCATGGTGAGCATCCGCGCATGACGAAGCTGCTTGCACGGCTAGACGAGGCGATCGCCTTTGTCAAGACTAAGGACAAGGAGTATCACGACCTCTGTGCGCGTAAGCTTGTTGATGTTGCGATTACGCTGGTAAATACCGCGTTGCTCTTTAAGTGTGGCAAGGATGAGGCGTTGGAGTATTGGATGATGACCAGGATCCCGCAGGCCAATGCCGAACTTGACAAAGTGATGAGTGGTTATGCTGGCAGCCTGATCGATTTCGAAAAGCTCGCACCATCGGTTTCGGAAGACTGATCGCCATTCTCTAACTCCAACAAACGACTCCAACTGTCATATGGAAATTTTCGGAGATAAACTGTTTGCCAAGGATGCTGATGGTAAGCTTCTTTCGCGCATCGGCACGATGTTTTTCCGCACGCCTGGACTGGTGACGAAGAAGGGCGTCCATGCCATGCAGCGCATGATGTGGATCGATGAGATCAATCGCCGTCGTGCGGAAAGGGGAGAGTTGGCGTTAACGATGGAGGAGGAAGACGCTGAAATGGCGGATTCCGCAGATCTTATCTTCACAGATGAGTTCGTGCTTATTCGTCCTGATCCAGATCGCATGGATCTTGCGATCAAGGCGGATATCGAGCTTCAGAAGATGGTTTCTAAGCGTAAGATTCGTTTCCTGAATACTAGCGCGATGAAGGTTCGCTCGGTGTTGCGTGCCCGCGGTGAGAATTGGCGTATGGCGCGACATCCGATTTCTCAGGAAGACATGGTTGAGCTAATTGAAAGCTCGAAAGTGCCGATCTGCGAGCGTCCTATCTATTATTACAACCGCACTACGGGTACGCGTTTCGTTACAGCTTCCGCGTATGATGAAGTCGCGAAGATGAATGACGCGGATTATCGCCGTCAGGTTCAGGAGATGATATGCGGTCTTTCCAAACGCAACCGTCTTGGGCATCCGGAGGTCGATTTGTTTCCCACGACAACTCCGCCGGAGATCAAAAAGGCGTTTAAGATGCTCAAGATCGACGAGATGAGTGATGTCGAGCTCCGTCGGGCGGTGGATAAGATTGATACTGATTGGCGCATGACTCTGCCGCCTGAACTGCGTGATGAGACGACGGTAAATTTCGAATGGCGCAACGAGATGTGCGACACTATCACTCGCCAGGCCAACGAGACGTCGGCGGACGAGCAGGAGCTCATTGCTGGGATATCTCCAGAGTTCTATCGTCAGATAGAGTGGTTGCCGGGTGCCCGCATCGAGGAGGGCGAGGTGATTTTCGATGAGATCTACGATGAGGCGGAGATGACTCAGGATCCAGAATTGCTCGAGTTGTGTGATCCCCGCGTGAAGAGCTTCCTTTTTAACACGACCCGACTGTTCGGTTCGGTGGAATATATCAATATCGGACGTATTACCCATTCTCTTTCTCGTGATCCCGTCGCTGGTAATCGTCGTGGACACGTTTATGTCATGCAGTACAAGGAGGTGGGTGTTCCTGAGCCGCGGGTCATGATGATTCGTCTTCAGAAGTGGGGTGTCGCGGAGCATCTGGACGAAGGCAAGAGTCTGCTTGATTCCATTGTCGAAGCCGACGAGTATTCCGATTTCATCCTTGATCGGCGGTTGATGTGCCGTCAGCTCGGGATGCGTTTGCCGAATCACCTAGGGTTCGGGCATTTCACCGAGAAGTATCATGGCAAGAACCATCATAACGGTTGTTCGGTTCGTACCGCTTACTTCGCCCGTGCCTATGTCAAGGGAGTGGCGACCGATAAGATTCCGTTGGCCAAGTATCGTAATCCGGCGTTCGCGCTGAAGTTCGCCTTTCTGCTCGGTCAGTCCGCTGCGACTGACATGATTGTCGGCCGTTGCAGCTCGGTTACGAGGGAATCGCTTTTTGACAAAAACTATGAGGTGGTGCAGGTGGGGGAGGACGGGCTTCCCGAGCGGATCATGGTGACCGATCACGCCGGATCGTTCGTGAATTACGAGCATGATTTCGTGGATTTCGTGTCCGTTTACGCCGCCCCGGTTATTCGTCGCAAGAAATACGTGTCTGAGTCTGAATTCGAGAACTTCGCGCTTGCATACGTCGAAGGGTTCCGCCGTAAGTTTGTCGAGACGCAGGAGTCATATCGTCAGCATCGTCGCGCGTACGACACACTCTTCCGTGATCGTCCGTATGACACGAATGGATCGGGCGCCTATCGCTGGTCGCGTGCGTTGCAGCGTCTTGATCAGGCTGATGTTGACCGCCTCATTGTGATTCTTAAAGAAGCCTGCGGATGCTGAAGTATGCGCTTAGGAGGCTGATGGAGGTGCTTCCGACTACGTTCGGGATCCTCTTGCTTTCCTTCGTGCTATTCAATGTCGTCGGCGGATCTCCGGCGGAGGTGGTTCTCGGCAAGAACGCGACCGCGGAGACGATTGCTGCATTCAACCACAAATGGGGCTACGACAAGCCGTTGGTAGTCGGCAGCCTGAATGGCGGTGTGGCAGGAGTGTTCGATTCGCAGTTCTTCAATTTCGTCAAGGGGCTCGCGACTTGCGATCTCGGGTATTCCCTAGAAATGAAAGAGCCAGTTGTAGAGACCTTGAAGCGCGGTGTCGGTCCGTCGCTTTCGCTGACGTTGCCGATATTGGTTTGCGGATCGATCGTTGCGTTGATGCTTGCGATGGTTTCCGCCGCTTGGCGCGGAGGGTTTCCGGACAAAGCGATATTAATTGGTTCTACAGTTTTGATGAGTGTCAATTATGTCGTCTGGGTGCTGTTGGGCCAGTTCGTGTTTTCTTATAAGTTCGGTCTATTCCCTGTCTGGGGATATGAAGGGTGTCTTTATCTGATCCTACCCGTCGGCATTGGAGTCTTCTCTTCGCTTGGAACCGATGTTCGTTTTTTCCGCACGGCTATTTTGGATGAGATCTACAAGCCTTATGTCTTGACGGCCCGTTCTAAGGGGCTTTCGTCCGCGGCGGTCCTGGTCCGTCATGTTCTCCCCAACGCGCTCATCCCGATCGTCACTTATATTTCGCTTTCTATACCATGGCTGTTTACAGGTTCGCTTCTGCTTGAGAGCTTTTTTGGGATTCCGGGTCTAGGATCGGTTTCGATCAATGCGATTCACTCTGCGGATATGGCTGTGGTCCGTGCGGTCGTCGTGCTTGGTGCGCTTCTTTACCAGTTCGTGAATCTCGCGACCGATATGTTGTACGCATTGTTAGATCCCAGGGTGAGGTTTTCGTAACTGATCTGGTTGATGATGACGGGGATTTTGTGATATAATATACAACAATTTTCAAATAGGAGGAGCCAGAATGGCTGATACGGAAGCGTTGGTTAGCAGGTTGAAAGATTATGCCGAGAAGCAGGATTTCGATGAGGCTTTTCGGTTGGTGAGGGAAAATCAGGCTGACATCGAGAAGTGCCTCAATCAAGACGGCGTCAAAGACGCATTGAAGAAGACGACCAATGATCGTCTTCTTCTTTCTTTCCTCGAGGGGTGCGGTTTCGGCGAGTTCAGACTTTCGGAAGTTCTCGTCCGTCTTGAGAAGCTTGTTTCATTCAAGGAGGGGTCGCTGGTGCTTCAGAAGACCTGGGGGCTCGGCAAGGTCAAGCGGCTTGACTATTTCTACAAGCGTATCACCGTGGACTTCAAGGCCAAGAAAGGTCATCAGTTCACTTTCTCGGCGGCAATCGATATGCTTGATACCGCGCCTGAGAATCATATTCTCGTGTTTCGCGCGTCGGATCCGACTGCATTCGAAGCGCTGCTCAAAGAGAAGCCCGGTGAGTTTGTGAAGCGTGTAATCGTTTCCAATGGGTCGTCCATGACGCTTATTCGTCTTGAGGACTATTGTCTCGCCCACGGGTTCATCAAGTCTGCCAACTGGAAGAAGTTCTGGGATTCTGCGCGTGTCGAGCTCAAGAAGGACGATTGTGTGGTGATTCCGGTTAAGAAGACTGATCCTATCGAGGTTAAGTCTGCGGCCGAAGATTACGGTGATCGTTGGCTTACCGCTTTTTCGCATGAGACTGATCCTAAGGCGATTCTCGCTGCGGTCAAGGAGTTCGTTTCCGAGGGCAAGTTCAAGTCTGCGAGCGAACGAGAGAAGTCTGTCGTCGGTGAGCGTCTTGTTTTCGCCGTTACCGCGGCTCGCAAGGTTGATGATGCGCTTTTCGCGCGTCTAGCCTGTCTCGTCACTGAGCTTGGATTTGCAAATCCTCCGGCCGATGAGATGCGTGCGTATCTTTGGGAGCGCCGCCGTTACATCAAGGCCGCTGCGTTGCTTCCTGCGCGTGAGGTCGGTGCGATGATTGCGTTTCTTGCGAAGGATGACGAGGCCAAGGCCAAGCTTTACGCCGCGGTCCCCGAATTCTGCTTCACGGCCGTCACTGAGGTTGTTGATCAATTTAAGGATGATCCCGTCTGCCGTAAGACACTTGGAGATTATATGCGTCTTCCCAAGGCGCCGGCAACGCTGATTACACTTGTTGTTGGTAAGTACGAGCAGTTTCGTGATTGGGCCGAGATGCCGGAGCTAATTACATTGCTAACGCATGCGATTGCACTGGGAGAGGGTCGTCAGGGCGGTGAGACGTTGAAGATGCAGAATCTTGTCCGCAAGCTTTTTGCGTCCAAGGACTGGCTGATGAAGATCTTCGCGTGGCTTGATGCCGACGATCAGGCGCTCTTCTTCGAGCGTTTCCAGGCTTCGATTGCTTGGGATCCGTCCACTCATCATGCGACGGTCATGCGTATGACCAACATTGTTCCTGAGCTTAAGAACCATTTGGTCAAGGTCGAGAAGAAGAAAGAGTATGCGCGAATCACCTCTTTCCGTTCCTTCGCGATGAAGAAGGCCGAGTACCTCAAGCTTATTAACGAGGATATGCCAGCCAATGTCAAGAGAATTGAATTCGCTAAGAGCTATGGCGATCTGTCCGAGAATGCGGAATATCAGTATGCAAAGGACGAGCAACGCGCACTGATGCAGAAGCAGACCCTGATGCAGGCTGACCTTGAGGCGGTCAAGCCAGGCGATTTTGCCGATGCTTCTGTTGAAGAGGTGATGCCTGGTGTAATGGTCGTTGTTCAGGTTCCCGATGGCGAGAAGACCTATACGATCCTCGGTGAGTGGGATAACGATATCGAGATGGGAATTATTTCTTCGAAGACGCGTCTTGCGGAGAATATGCTCGGGAAGAAGGCGGGCGACAGCTTTGAGCTGCCTGGTGTCGACGGCGCTGCGCAGTTCGGCAGGATCGTTCAGATCATGCCTCTCTCTGAGGTTGTTAAGGAGTGGATGAAGATTCCTGCCGGTATGCAGATTTGATATAATTTAGAGCCGATGAGGAAGCCAGTTTGAATCTTAAGGGAAAGGAGATGCCACATGGCCAATAAGAAGATCGTTAAGAAGACGGTGAAACCGGTCGCCAAAAAGGCGGCGAAGGTGGCGGTCGTTAAGAAGGCGGCAAAGAAGCCGGTGGCAAAGAAAGCGGCGAAGAACGAGCTGGAGAAGCCGATGTTCCTCAAGTCTAACGGGCGTCGACTCAAACCTGGCAAGAAGAAAATCTCAACCGTCAAGAAGATTCCTCCGCGGATCATCAAGAAGGTTGTCGTTCAGAAGCCGGTCGAGCCAGTTCAGGTGGTTGATACTGCAAAGGCGGTTGCTTTCGCGATGTCTATCGCCCGAGACATGAAGCGCGCCGCAGCGAAACTTGATGCGAAGTCTGCCGCGAGCGAGATCAAGCTTTCGCGTCGTCCCACGACGCGCACTCAGGGGCGTTCCACGGAAAAGTTTCCGGCCGCAGATCTTAAGGATTTTCGCAAGCGTCTTCTTGAAGCGCGCACCGCCGCAGAACGCGGAGCGGGTGCGCTCAAGTCGACCGGGTTTAATGAGTCTGATGATCATGAGGCCGATGGCGGTGATGGTACCAATCAGACGTTGCGGCTACAGGCGCTTGGTCAGATGGGCAATCTAAATCGTACAATTCAGCAGATAGAAGAAGCATTGCATCGTATTGATGAAGGCACTTACGGCGTCTGCAAGGTGTGTGGGCAGCTGATCCGCAAGCCGAGATTGTTGAACCAGCCGTTCGTGCTGACCTGTATGGAGTGCCAGAGCGAGATGGAAAAGAACCGTTGATGAAGCGATTGGTGCTTTTCTTCGCTGTCGTGATGAACCTCGTTCTCGCGGATGCGGTCACGAAGGAAATCGCCGAACACCTGTTGGTGTCCGGCGATTCTTTTTCCGTGATTCCTGGTTTTTTTGATTTGTCGCTGGTTCACAACCGAGGTTGCGCATGGGGTCTGTTCCAGGGTCGTGTCTGGCCGCTTGCGCTTTTTGGGATACTTGCTCTTGGCGTTCTTGTCTGGCAGCGGCGCAAGGTTTTCTCGTTTGAAAACGTCAAGCATCTGCATTTTCTCTGTATCCACGGTTCTTTTTTCCGGGTTTCAGAGCCGCTGCTTTACGCGGGCATTCTCGGCAATGTCATTGATCGTATATTCCGCGGTTATGTCGTAGATATGCTTGATTTCCATTGGAAGAACGTTTATCACTACCCATGTTTTAATTTGGCAGACGTTTATATCTGTGTTGCCGCCGGGATGCTCGTCCTGGCTTCTTTTCTGGAGAGGCGTGATGTTGGTGAAGAACATACTTGAATGTGTTGGCAAGACCCCGCTTGTCGAGGTCTCTCCCCGTTCCAATCCTACTGCCGCGAAGATTTTCGTCAAGGTCGAGTTCTTCAATCCCGGTGGCAGTGCTAAGGATCGTGTCGCGGTTTCGATGGTTGCGGCTGCTGAAGCTGACGGGACGCTCAGGCCCGGCGGCACGATCATCGAGCCTACCAGCGGTAATACCGGGATTGGTCTTGCCATGGTAGCGGCAGTGAAGGGGTATCGAATGATCCTTGTTATGCCTGACACGATGTCTGTTGAACGTGTTAAACTCGCCAAGGCTTATGGTGCTGAGGTTGTGCTTACGCCTGGGGCGGAAGGCATGAAGGGGTCAATTGCTAAAGCTGAGGAGCTTAAGTCCTCCGTGTCGAATTCGATTGTCGCCGGACAGTTTGTTAATCCTGCGAATCCCGCGGCACATGTTGCTACGACAGGTCCAGAGATTTTCAATGATCTCAATGGTGATGTCGCCGCTTTTGTAGCCGGTGTCGGTACCGGCGGCACCATCACCGGGGTCGCGAAACACTTGAAGTCAGCCGCTCTCCAACTCCGACTTCCAACTCCAACCGTTGTTGCTGTTGAGCCAGCCGCTTCGCCGCTTCTATCGAAGGGGGTCGCTGGATCTCACGGGATTCAGGGGATCGGCGCCAATTTCATTCCGGAGATACTTGATCGTTCGCTTATAGACGAGGTGATGACCATATCGAATGAAGATGCAGTAGGCGCTGCGCGTTTATTGGCGACTAATGAGGGTGTATTCTGCGGGATTTCATCCGGCGCCGCGTTTGCTGCGGCTCTTAGCCTTGCCCAGCGCCCGGAATTTGCAGGGAAAAACATCGTGGCGCTCCTTCCTGATACTGGAGAGCGTTATCTTTCGACCTCGCTGGTGCAGTGAGAAGGGATGCATCGGCAGGACCGCCTAAACGCGACACCCGCCAAAGCATACCGCGTTGG
>CAMGEN010000056.1:0-11049 GCA_946055075.1 uncultured Verrucomicrobiota bacterium
GTCGCGATGATGAAGGGCAAGAGCTATCTCTCGATCGGTTCGAGCGCGATGGGCATCGCTGGATCGTTTCTCGATACGAACTTCTTTACTGATTATCTCGGCATTGCTCCAGAGAATATGGACGAGTGCGAGATTCTTCGGCGTATGGAGGAGGGTATCTACGATCAGGAGGAGTACAAGAAGTGCCTCGCGTGGATGAAGAAGAATCTTAAGGAAGGCAAGGACTACAATCCCGTCAAGATCCAGAAGTCCCGCGCGGAAAAGGACGCGAGCTGGGAGTTCCTCGCCAAGATGTCCATTATCGTCCGCGATATGATGGTCGGTAATCCGAAGCTCAAGGAGATGGGCTTTGGGGAGGAAGCCGTGGGGCGCAACGCGCTTCTTGGCGGATTCCAGGGGCAGCGTCAGTGGACCGACCACTGGCCGAACGGCGATGTCACTGAGACCCTGTGCAATTCCTCGTTCGACTGGAACGGCAAGAAGATGCCGCAGATCCTCGCGACCGAGAACGACACCTTGAACGGCGCCTGCATGATGCTGATGTGGCTGCTCACGAACAAAGCCTCGATGTTCGCTGACGTCCGTACCTACTGGTCCGACTCCGCGGTGAAGCGCGCGACGGGGAAGGGGCTTCCGAAGGAGGCGAAGCAGGGCATAATCCACCTCCTCAACTCTGGCTCCTGCTGTCTCGACGCCGCTGGTGCGATGAAGGAGAAGGGCAAGAGCGTCTTCAAGAACTGGTGGGATGTCACTGACAAGGATATAGATGCGACGCTCAAGGCCACGAAGTGGGTCCCTGCTGGTGTCGAGTACTTCCGTGGCGGCGGCTTCTCTTCCAGTTTCCTCACCCCGAAGGGTATGCCGCTCACGATGATACGCATCTCGCTTGTTAAGGGACAGGGCCCGGTGATGCAGATCGCCGAAGGCTGGTCGGTCGAACTCGACGCGAAGCAGCAGGAGACGTTGATGGGGCGCACGAACCCCGAATGGCCTTGCACGTGGTTCACGCCACGTCTTACCGGTAAGGGTTTCTTCAAGGATGTTTATTCGGTGATGAACGCGTGGGCCGCGAATCACGGTGCGATCGCGTATGGGCACATCGGTGCGGACCTCATCACGCTCGCCTCAATGCTCCGTATTCCGGTCGCGATGCATAATGTGCCGGAAGAGAAGGTCTTCCAGCCGCATTGCTGGGGACTCTTCGGCGCGTCCGACGATCCGACCGGAGCGGATTACCGTGCGTGCAAGAACTTCGGTCCGTTGTACGCGACGAACCGGTGAGTTTAGTTGGAGTGAATAGTTGGAGTTGGAAACGGAGTGAAACAGGTCGTCTTAAAAGCGGGCAGGGAACGCAGCGTACTCAAGGGACATCCATGGATTTTTTCTGGGGCGCTTGAAGAGGTCAATGCTGCGTCTTCTCCGCATGCCGGCGAGACCGTTGAAGTCATTTCGTCGAAGGGCGAGAGGCTCGGTTGCGGATGGTATTCGCCGTCGAGCCAGATCCGCGTTAGGATGGTGCCTGAGAGGTCCGTTGGCGAGCTTGTCGGCTCATCCGTCAACAGGCGCGCAGATTTCTTCGCGCATGGTTACACGAATGCGGTGAGACTCGTCAATGCCGAGTCTGATCAGCTACCTGGTGTCATCGCGGATTACTATGCCGGGCATGTTGTCATTCAACTTACGAGTGCCGGGGCTGATGCGCATCGTGACGAGATCGCCGATGCGCTCATGTCCTGCGCCCCGTCCTGTCTTGGAGTTTCCGAACGCCTTGACCTCAAGGATCGCGAGAAAGAAGGGCTTCCGCTTCCAGACTCCGATTCGGCATTGCGGCTTCTTCGTGGCGCAGTGCCGCCGGACGAGATCGAGATAACCGAGGGGGCGTGCAGGTTCCTAGTCGATGTCCGTAAGGGGCATAAGACAGGCTTTTATCTTGACCAGCGTGACGCGCGAATGCTCGTAGGTTCGCTTGCGAGCGGCCGCGAGATGCTCAATTGTTTCTCCTACACCGGCGGCTTCGGACTCTTCGCGCGGGCCTGCGGCGCTTCGAAGGTGACTCAGGTCGATATTTCTGGCGATGCGCTTGCAATGGCGAAGAAGAACGAGCGCCTAACCAATATGTGCGGCACGACGATGGAGTATGTTGAGGCGGACGTCTTCGCTTATCTTCGCAAGTGCCGCGATGAAGGGAAGCAGTTTGATTTTATCGTACTCGATCCGCCGAAGTTTGCTGCGACCAAGTCACAGGTGATGAAAGCGGCGCGCGGTTATAAGGACATCAATCTTCTTGCGATGAAGCTGCTGAGACCGAACGGATATCTCGCAACGTTCTCATGTTCAGGCGCAATGACACCGGAGCTTTTCGATCAGGTGCTGGCTGAAGCTGCGGTTGACGCGAAAAAGAACTTTCAGGTGATCGCCAGAACCCGTCAGGGGCTTGATCATCCAGTCGCGATCTCTTTCCCAGAGGGGTTTTATCTCAAGGGCGTAATAATGAGGAGTATATAGTATGAGTGTTCGAAATTTGCTGGCGGCGTCGCTTTCGGCGCTGTTCTTCGCCGGATGTGCCACTGAAAAGCCAGACGACGGATGTGTGAAGGTGCTGATGATCGGCAACAGCTTCTCCATCTCGCTGATGTCTAATCTGCCGAAGGTCGCCGAGTCGATGAACGTGCCGCTTGCGCTCACGTCTCTTTATATCGGCGGGTGTTCGCTTGATCGTCATGTCGAGAACCTGCACCACGTTGAGGAAGAGGGTTTCCGTCCCTATAAGGTCAATTACGCTCTTCGCGGGAAGTACATTCCGCAGACGAATGCGAATATCACCGATATGCTGAACGGGGAGACGAAGTACGATATCATTACGATTCAGCAGGCGTCCCATTTCTCCTGGCGTCAAGAGTCGTATTCCCCATCCGGAGATGAGCTTGTCGCTGCGATTCGCAAGGCTCAGCCGCAGGCTAAGATCTTTGTGCAGGAGACCTGGAGTTACACGCCCTGGGATCGTCGTTTAAAGGAATGGGGAATTGATCAGAACGAGATGTATGAACTACTTCGTGACGCTTATGACGCATTTGCTGGCAAATACGGTTTCCAGGTGATCAAGATGGGGTCCGCCGTTCAGGAATGGCGCAAACGTCTACCGGTGAAGTATACGGATCACTCGTTCGGCGGCGATGTTATCGGCGGACGCTTCCAGAAGGAGGAGGATATGTTCAAGCGAACCGCAGATAACAAGTGGGTGCCGAATACGGACGTATTTCATCTCAATGAGAAGGGTGAGTATCTTCAGGCCTTGGTTTGGGCGACAAAACTGTTTGGAAAGGATGCCACAGAGTGCGAATACCGTCCGGAATACGTTTCTGCGTCTGAAGCCGAATTGATGAAGGATATTGCAAACGGACTCAAGTGAGATGGCGGCGGACGGATCCTCGTTCGTGACGGACGGCGAGCTTCTCTATGCCTACTGCACGGCGAACGCAAGCAAGTTCGAGTGGGAGGCGTACGCCGCCCAGTCCGGCGGGAAACTGACTCTCCCCGACGGCGATACGCCTGGAACCTAGGTCAGCGGCAAGAAGGCGTATGTCCGTTGGTGGAGCGAAGAACCCCTGGCGAAGACGTGCTTCATGTTCATCGTCTGGTGAGCGTTGTGATATAATATGCCGTGTCTATGAGAAAAGCGTGGTCAATATTGCCGGAGGAGTGGAAACCGATTCTTACTGAGAAGGGGCTCAGGGCTTTTCGTGCCGATCAGATCCTGCAGTCGCTTTACCGCGACTATATCGAGGATTGGGATCTCGCGACGACGCTCCCCAAGGATTTCCGCGAGGCGCTCAAGACGGAGTTCCCGATCACGAAGTACGAGACGCTGGAAGTGTCGAAGTCCGACGACGGTACGCAGAAGCTGCTGATCGGATTCGAGGACGGCAATTCCGTCGAGACGGTGCTGATTCCCGCAACTGGACGTTTCACGCAGTGCATCTCGACGCAGGTCGGCTGCGCCATGGGCTGCGCCTTCTGCGCGTCTGGTAGCCGCGGGGTCGTCAGGTCGCTTACCTCGGATGAGATCGTCGCCGAATATATGGCCGGGCGTAAGCTCGGCGAGATCACCAATATCGTGGTCATGGGGATGGGCGAGCCGTTCTCCAACTATGACGAGACGATGCGTGCGCTTAAGTTGATCAACGCGGGCAAGGGTCCGAACCTCGGCGCGCGACACATCACGTTGTCGACCTGCGGCGTAGTTCCCGGTTTCGCGAAACTCGCCGCGGAAGGGATCCAGTTCGAGCTCTCGGTTTCGCTGCATGCGCCTAACGACGAACTTCGTTCGCAGCTGATGCCGGTAAACAAGCGCTGGCCGCTGGACGAGCTGCTCCCGGCCTGTGCCGAATATACCGAGAAGACGAAGCGTATCATCACCTTCGAGTATACCGTCATCCAGGGGGTCAACGACAGCCGTGCCTGCGCCGAGGAGCTTGCGCGGCAGGTTCGTCGCGTGCCGATGGCGAAGGTTAACCTCATTCCGCTCTCGCCGGTCGATCACCGTCCCGATTTCCATACGCCGGACGACAGGACGATGCTGATGTTCCTCGACGTTCTGATGAAGCACGGCATTCAGACGATGCTTCGACGTTCTCGGGGGAAGGATGCGAATGCTGCGTGTGGACAGCTTAGATTGCGTCATATTTCCGATCTGGCCCATTCTTGAATGGGTGAAAATCGCCCTTGAAACGATGCGGCGATTTATGATATAATACGCGCCAATCCGTTTTTCGGGCGATTAGCTCAGTTGGTTAGAGCACTTCCTTCACACGGAAGGGGTCACTGGTTCGAATCCAGTATCGCCCACCACCCTTGGTTGCGCTCGGGATGCGGGTTATGGTATAATAAAAGAAAATTTTGAACAAGGAAGCAAGAAAATGAAGGAAAACATTCATCCGACCTACGGCGACGCCACGATCACCTGTGCGTGCGGTAACGTCATCAAGACCCGTTCCACGAAGAAGGAAATGACGGTCAACACCTGCAGCGCGTGCCATCCGTACTTCACCGGTCAGAAGACCATGGTTGATACCGAAGGTCGCGTTGATTCGTTCAAGAAGCGTTACGCGAAGTTCGCCAAGTAAGCGCCTGGCGCTTTACGAGGGTAAAAGGGCATCGGGGCTTAAGGGTTTCCGATGCTCTTCCTTTTTTGAAGGATCAATCCGCTCTTCAACTTCACACTTCACACTTCAACTTTTCCGAATGAAGGCAGAGGAAATAGAGAAGAAACTGTCACGGCTCCCCGAGGTGGAGATGCAGTTGTCTGATCCGACGGTTCTTTCGGATCGCAAGCGTTATCGTGCAATCCTCGCCGAATACACTGCGCTGAAGAAGCTTGATTACGCATGGGTTGCATATCAGTTGGAAGAAGGCAGCGAACAGGAGGTGCTAGCGGCGTTGTTGCCGCCGGATCCGCTTGAGGGCCGTAATGCGGTGTTGGAAATCCGTGCCGGCACTGGCGGTGAAGAAGCTGCTCTTTTCGCCGGGGATCTTTTCCGGATGTACAGTCGTTATGCGGAACTGCGAGGCTGGAAGGTTGAGAAGTTGAGCGATAGCATGACCTCGCTCAACGGGTATAAGGAGGTGATCTTCAAGATGGTCGGGGAAGGTGCATACGGGCTCCTCCGTTTCGAGTCGGGTGCTCATCGTGTGCAGCGCGTGCCAGAGACCGAGACTCAGGGGCGCATCCACACTTCAGCAGCGACTGTTGTCGTGTTCCCTGAGGCGGATGAGGATGATGAGCTTGAGATTCCAGACAGTGACATCCGCATTGATCTCTTCTGTGCCGGTGGAGCGGGCGGTCAGCATGTGAATAAGACCGAAAGCGCGGTACGCATGACACATCTTCCCACCGGACTCGTCGCGCAATGCCAGGATGAACGTTCGCAGATTCGCAACCGGGAGAAGTGTCTGGCCACGCTGAAGGCGCGTATTCTCGACTTCAAGCGCCGCGAGGAAGAGGCGAAATTAGGCGCAGACCGCATGACTTTGCGTGGGTCAGGAGACCGTTCGGAGAAGATCCGCACCTACAATTTTCCGCAGAATCGGCTGACAGATCATCGAATCGGACTTACTCTTTACTCGCTTGACCGTATCATCGAAGGCGAGATTGGCCCGGTGCTGGACGCCTTGCACGAGAATGATCTCAATGAAAGGGTAAGCCATGCCTGTGACGATTAAACGTGTGGTTGTTACCGCGGGTCCCACTCGGGAATACCTTGATCCTGTCCGCTTCATCTCGAACCCCTCGACCGGTAAAATGGGCTTTGCTGTAGCCAGGGCTGCCGCGGAAAAGGGATATGATGTCGTACTGATCGCCGGTCCGGTCTCCCTTAAGACCCCGAAGGGTGTGAAGCGAATCGATGTCGTTTCGGCCCGTGATATGCTCGCTGCGGTCAAACGCTCGGTTTCCTGTTTGCCATCGAGCGATGACCCCGTGCACGCCGGCCAAGGCGGCCGGAAAACTAGTCTACAGTTCGCCTCGAGCGGAAAGCGGGATCTGACCGTCCTCATCTCCACTGCCGCCATAGCGGATTGGCGGCCTGCCAATTGTGCGCGGCAGAAGCTCAAGAAGGGTGAGATGTCTGATACTTTGAAGCTCGTTCGTAATCCCGATATTCTGAAATCCGTTAAGGGCTGTCTCAAGGTCGGCTTCGCCGCCGAAACGCGCGCGGTGGAGTCTGAAGCGCGGCGGAAGTGCCGCGAGAAAAACCTTGAGTTCATCGTTGCCAACGACGTAACCAAGCCTGGTTGCGGCTTCGGTACCGATACCAATCGTGTGATATTCCTCCGTAAGGATGGCACAATCGAGAGGTTGCCGTTGATGTCCAAACTCGCAGTTGCCCGTCGCATCATTCGTGAGTTTTGATATAATATCCGGGTAAGATATGTTTACCCACCTGCATCTTCATACAACGTATTCGCTGCTCGACGGACAGTGTTCCATCGACGGGATCGTGGGTAAGGCGAAGGCGCTTGGCATGACGTCGCTCGCGGTGACCGATCACGGCAACCTATTTGCGCTCAAGGCCTTCTATGACGCCGCGAGGAAAGCGGGTATCAAGCCAATTCTTGGTGTCGAAGCATATGTGACCTCTACGGGCGACTACACGACCCGCGACAAGGCTGAACGTCGTCATCATCTCTGTCTCCACGCGAAGAACCTGGTCGGATACCACAACCTTGTGCGCCTGATGTCCGAGGCGCACATCCATGGCTATTATCACAACGCGCGTATCGACCATACGCTGCTGGAGAAGTATCACGAGGGACTCCACTGTTCGTCCGCCTGTATCGCCGGCGAGGTCGCGCATGCGATCGACATTGGCAGGATGGACGAAGCCGAGCGTATCGCGAAGTGGTATCACGACCTATTCGGCGACGACTATTCGCTCGAGGTGATGCTCCATCCGCCCGGGAAGGGCGAGGACGGCAAGGTGCACGTGCCGCCGATCCCAGGGGAGGCGATCCAGGATTTCCATGAGCTCTACGCGCGGCAGGTCAAGGTCGTGAACGGCATGATTGAGCTCGGCAGGAAACTTGGCATCCGGATCATCGCGACGAACGACGTTCACTTCCTCGAGAAGGATGACGACGATTCGCATGACGTGCTTCTGGCGCTTTCGACGGGCGTGAAGATGTCCGATACGAAGCGCATGATCTACACTGGTCAGGAGTATTTCAAGACCGAGGAGGAGATGCTTAAGCTCTTTCCCGAGCATCCTGAGTTTGTTGCGGCGACCCAAACGGTTGCGGATATGGTTGAGGAGTACGAACTCAACTCCGACCCGATCATGCCGAAATTCCCGATTCCTGCGGAGTTCGGCAGCGAAGAGGAATACGCGAAGACCTACGACGAGGCGAAGTTGCGCGAGGAGTTCAACACCGAGGACAAGCCCAAGAATTTCGAGCGTCTCGGCGGCTATGATAAGGTGCTCCGCATCAAGTTCGAGGCGGACTACCTCCAGTCGCTCGTCTATGCCGGCGCAAAACGCCGCTGGGGGGATCCCGTTCCGGTGGACATAATGGAGCGCGTCGACTTCGAGCTCAACGTCATCAAGACGATGGGCTTTCCTGGCTACTTCCTGATCGTCAACGACTACATCTACAACGCGCGTAAGATGGGTGTGTGGGTGGGTCCGGGACGTGGCTCGGCCGCCGGCGCCGCCGTCGCCTATGCGCTCGGCATCACCAACGTCGATCCGCTTAAATATGACCTCCTGTTCGAACGCTTCCTCAACCCCGACCGCATCTCAATGCCCGATATTGATGTCGACTTCGACGACGCGGGACGCGGTAAGGTGCTCGAGTTCGTCACGCAGAAGTACGGACAGGACCACGTTGCGCATATTGTGACGTTCGGCCAGATGGCGGCGAAGAGCGTCATCAAGGATGTGGGGCGCGTGATGGAATATCCTCTGCCCGACACCAACAAGCTTGCTGGCTACGTACCTGAAGTTCCGAAGATCACCTTCAAGAAGGCGACGAGCACGACGGACAAGAACGGAAATCCCAATCCCAACTATTCCGCGCAGCTCGTGGACGCGTTTGAATCTCCAGATCCGACCGTGCACCTCCTCATGGAGCGCGCGAAGAAGCTCGAAGGCGGAATGCGCCAGCCTGGCGTCCACGCCTGCGGCGTCATCATTTCGCGCGACCCGCTGATCGAGACGCTGCCAGTTATGCCGACCGAAGGCGAGTCGCTCTTGACGACGCAGTATGACGGACACTTCGTGGAGCCGGTCGGGCTGCTCAAGATGGATTTCCTCGGACTCAAGACGCTGACCGTCGAGAAGGAATGCGTCGCGATTCTGGGCCCCAACAATCCGCGCGTCCCTGAGTTCCTACGTGGTCCCGACGGTTGCCTCGATCCTGACAAGATCCCTGATGACGACCAGGAGACGTACAAGCTGTTCGGGCGCGGCGAAACGACCGGAATCTTCCAGTTCGAATCGGACGGCATGAAGAAGTGGCTGATGGCGCTCCAGCCGACGAAGCTCACCGACCTCGTCGCCATGAACGCGCTGTATCGTCCGGGTCCGATGGATTACATCCCTACCTTTGTTCGCCGCAAGCAGGGCGAGGAGGAGATCGTTTACGATCATCCGCTGATGGAGAAGTATCTGAAGGATACCTACGGCGTCTGCGTCTATCAGGAACAGGTGATGCTTTTGTCGCGTCTCCTCGGCGGTTTCACCCGCGGCGATTCCGACAAGCTCCGTAAGGCGATGGGCAAGAAGCAGCTCGAGGTGATGGAGAAGCTGAAGGTCAAGTTCATCGACGGCTGTCTCGCGAATCCCGAGTTTCGTATCGACAAGTGGAAGGACGAGGCGGAGGCGAGGAAGCTTATCGACAAGGTGTGGGACGACTGGCGCGCGTTCGCGTCGTATGCTTTCAACAAGTCCCACGCCGTCTGCTACGCCTGGGTCGCGTATCAGACCGGCTATCTCAAGGCGCATTACCCGGCCGAGTTCATGTGCGCCCAGATCTCGTCCGAAATCGGTAACTTCGACAAGCTCCCCGGCTTCGTCGCCGAGGCTCAGGACATGGGACTCGAGCTCCGGCTTCCGGATGTCAACGAGTCCGGCAGCCGCTTCGTGCCGACTCCGGACGCGAAGGGCATCCGTTACGGACTCTCCGGCATCAAGGGTGTCGGCGGTGCGGGCGACTATATTGTGGCGGAGCGGAAGAAGAACGGACCATACCAGGGCTATCTCGATTTCTGTATGCGCCTCGCGGGTACGCCCGCGTGCAACAAGCGCGTTCTCGAAAACCTCACCCGTACCGGCGCGTTCTCGACGCTCGAACCGAACCGCGGCAAGCTTTTCAACAATATCGAATTTGCGCTTAAGAAGAGCCAGCAGAAGGCCAGGGAGTCCGCGAGCGATCAGCTGAACTTCTTCGACATGATGGCCGAAGGCGGCGAAGAGAAGGCGGACGATTCGGAGCTGATGGAATTCCCCGCGTTCGCTCCAGCCGAGGATCTCAAGAATGAACGCGACTTCCTCGGCGTGTACGTTTCCGGGCATCCCTTGCAGTCGTGCCGCAAGATCATTTCCGAGGTCGGCACGTTCACGATAAAAGAGCTGTCCGATCCCGAGGCGCTCGACGAACGGATGAAGGACGCTCCGGTCGACCGTTGGAAGAAGAAGTCGAATCCGCATCTCAAGGACGATCGCGGTCTCAAGCATCTCGATGTTCGTATCGTCGGCCAGCTTTCGGCCTGTACCGTGAAGATGGGCAAGCCACGTCCTGATGGTACGCCAGGACAGCCCTGGGCGATTCTGCAGGTCGATGACGGCACAGGGACTCTCGATGCGTTCTGCTTCGCGAAGGCGTGGGAGAAGTCGAACAAGGTCTCCGAACATGTCGACAAGCTGGTGATGCTCTGTGGCGAAGTGTCGCGTCGTGTCAACTACGAGAAGGACGATAAGCTTGAGAAGAAGAATCCGACGCTCGGTGATTATAATTTCACCGTGAAGGAGGCATATCCGATCGGTGATGCGCTGGCGATTCTTTCGACGGGACTTAGAATTCGCGTCCGCTATGATGACGAAGGCGCCGCGGACCGGCTTGCGAAGGTGAAGGATATCGCGCTCAGGAATCCCGGACGCCTTCCGCTCGTCTTCCGTTTCGAGTATTCGGACGGCAATGTGCTCGGTATCGATTCCGGACTCCGCGTCGACGTTTCGATGGCGTTCCTCTCTGAGCTTGCGAAGTCGATTCCGTCCTCGGATGTCCTTTATCCCTGCGATCCGAAGATTTATCTCGCCCCGCCCGAACCCAAACCCTGGGAGCGCTAATCGCCCATCAAGGAGAAGGCCGTGCAGCTGGGTCGATTGGCGAGGATTAGCCGTGTTAATGTAGGAGCACGACTCTTAATGGCGGGTGGCGTCCTATGCGTTGTGCTCATGAGCGTCAGGAGGCGTCATTTGGCTTGGCGCCAATTTTTTGGAAGGTGACTTGTAAAGAGGGTGGGTCAGCAAAAATTCTTTAACCCACCTGGGCCAG
>CAMGEN010000057.1:0-10970 GCA_946055075.1 uncultured Verrucomicrobiota bacterium
TGCCCATCGCGCTCGAACCGATCGAGAGATAGCTCTTGCCCTTCATCATCGCGACAGCGAGACCGGCCTTCGCGAAACGGAGGATCTTTTCGGCGACGTCGGCTGGAATCTTGTCTGACTCGTCGCGGTTCTGCACTTCCTTGCCATAGATGCCGTATGCCGGCATTCCGCGCTGAGCGTAGCCGGCAAGCATGCAGGCGAGGTACACCGCGCCGGGACGCTCAGTGCCGTTGAAGCCCCAGACCGCCTTCGGCATCACCGGATCGAGATCCATCGTCTCGGTGCCATAGCACCAACAGGGAGTCACTGAAAGCGAGACGCCAACGTTGTTGTCGCGGAACTTGTTCGCGCACATCGCGGCCTCGAAGCGTCCGCCGATCGTCGTGTCGGCAATCACACACTCGACCTTGGAACCGTCCGGATAACGAAGATTGTCGCTGATGAGCTTGGCCGCGGCCTTGGCCATGGCCATGGTCTGGTCTTCAAGCGACTCGCGGACACCGCGGCGCCTTCCGTCGATGATGGGACGGATACCGATCTTCGGGAAATGGTTATAAGTAAATACAGTCTGTTTCATAATTAATTACCCTTTACATTTTGTATTGACAGAAATTCATTTTTCGAGCACTGGAAACTTGCCCTTCTCAAGTCTGAACACGAAGATCTTATCTCCTTTCCTCGTAGAAACCCGATTCTCCTCCTGGATCGGTCCCGCGGTGGTTCCGTAGATCGCATCACCGTTCGCGCGCATCCATTTACCGACTTCCGCAAGCACTTCAACCGCTCGCTTCGGGAGCTGCCCCGCGCCATCTGGACCGACATTCATCAGAAGGTTCACGTTCTTCGCCGCGCACTTGACAATCATCGTGCAGACATCATCCGGCGTACGGAACCCCTTCTCGAAAATGCGATAGCCCCAAACTCCCCACTGAATCACATCGCACTGCTCGATGGGGCGCGCATTGGCGATCGGCTGGTTATCAGAAAATCCAGCACCCTTCTCGCCGGGAAGATTACGCTCAAAAAGCTGAATATCTTCCTTCTCGCGGATCGGCTGGTGATTGTTGTTCGCGACAAGAGTCTTCTTTGAATGGATGAAGTCGTAGATGGTGTCGAAATCCCAATCAAGAGTTCGCTTCCACTGCTTCAAATCGTCGTCGAACGTCGCATGCTCCCACTCTCCGTCGAACCAGATGTTACCGGGATGATAGCTGTCGATCAGCTCACCGATCTGTGCGAGCATAAACTTCTTATAGGACTCGTAATCACCCTTCTGTTCACCGGTGACAAGCCGGCAGCTGCTTCCGGCTGGATAATCCTTGCGATGCCAGTCCATGAGCGAATAGTAGAAGTTGATCTGAAGGCCCTTCTCATGACACGCCTCCGCAAGTTCACCGAGCACGTCGCGCTTGAACGGAGTGTTCGCGATATTGTAGCCGTCGTCCGCCTTGGTCGGCCACATTGAGAATCCGTCATGGTGACGAGAGGTGATCGTAACGTACTTCGCTCCGGCGTCAGCGAACACCCGAACCCATTCCTTCGCGTCGAACCTCGAGGGATAGAAGCCGTACATCATCTGCGAATACGCGTCCTCATCAAGCGCTCCACGACCAGGATGGCCTTGCTGGAGATACCACTCGCCTTGCGCATAGTTCGCATAGATGCCCCAGTGAATGAAGATGCCGAACTTAAACGCGGAGAACTCCTCGCGCGCCTTGAGATTCCAGGGTTCGGGCTGATACTCAGCAAAGGCGCCGAACATCACGGCCGAGACGACGGCTAACAGCATTATCTTCATTTTACTTGTCCTTTCGATTGAAAATCATGGCGTAGACGAAGACCACCGTGAAACAAATCGCTGGCACGACGAACGACGCGCGCAAAGACACCTGCGAAAGCTTCAGCGTCGTATCCCAAGTGGCGTCGAAACCTCTGGTGAGCGAGCACCACATCGAACCAGTATCGCCGATGATCTGCGCCATCCACGGCGTGAGCAGCGCTCCTCCGACGATCGCCATAATGAGTCCGGCGGCTCCGATCTTATGAGCCTTGGGATCAATGCCACCGAGCGCGATACCGTAGATCGTGGGAAACATAAGGGACATGAAGCCGCTCATCGCGACGAGACAGACAACGTTCCAACTGAAGGGAAGTCCGCCGATCGTGACGAACACCTTCGTCGGCAGATACATCACGCCGAAGGAACACGCAACGGCCAGGGCCGCGAACAGCGCCATCATCCTGGCCGGGTTCACGTACTTCATGAAGAACGTCGCGATCCAGCGGCACGCAATGAAGCAGGACATCGCGATGAGGTAGTAGCTTGCCGCAGTCTTTGGCGTGACGGCGAGTTCCTTGACGCAGTAGACGTTCATCCAGGTCCAGGCCGCAATCTGCACCCCGACGTAGAACACCTGGGCGACGACACCGAGATACCACCGCGGGGATCGGAAGAGGATCGAGAATATCTCGCGGTAGTCCGTGGCCCCCGACTCGACGGCATCCATATCACAGGATCCGAGCGCATAGAACACGACCCAGATGATCGCGGCCACGATGCAGAGCCCGACATACGGAACGCACACCCAGACCAGCGCGATCTCGATGGATTCGTCGACATGATGAAGGATCATCTCTTTCGCCAGCAGAATGCCGAGAAGCGAACCGACAGGGTTGAACATCTGGGCGAAATTGAGCCGCCGCACCGCGGTCGCGCGGTCGCCGAGGGCGAGGATGTACGGATTACAAGTCGTCTCAAGAACCGCACAACCTCCAGCGACGATGAAGATGCCGACAATGTAGGTCCAGAAACTCTGCGCAATGCAGGCGGGGATATAAAGAAGAGCCCCGAACACGTAGACGCCGAGCCCGGTAAGCACGCCCATGCGATATCCCTTCTTCTGGATCAGCAGCGACGCAAATACAGCAATCACTGAATAAGAACCATAAAAGGAGATCTGCACAAAGCCAGCGGTTGATTGGGTGGTTCCGAAGATCTTTTGAAACGCGGGCACCAGGTTGTCCGTCATGTTGTTGAGCAGCCCCCACAGAGCGAAGCAGCTGACCAAAGCACAGAAGATCCCGATGTGTTTTCTCGGCACCATGATCAAACCTCCAATGCGAATGTATAGCACCTGCCGCCGTTACCAGCGGATTCCAGGATGCGCTTTACCCGTCGTTTGGCCGCAGCGGACCTGGCGATAGCGAACAAGAACCCTCCGCCGCCGGCACCGCAGAGCGAAACCGCGGACACCCAAGGTTCGATGCGGGCGATAATTGACTCAACTTCCGGATTGGTGCTGCCCGGATCAAGCGCCTTCTTCTGAATCCAATAGGACGCAAGCATTCTCGAGAATGCCTGATAATCACGCCGCTCCAATGCTGCAAATCCGTCTCGCGCGTCCTTCTTAAGCGTCTTGACTATTGCGTCGGCAATGCCGTCAGGATTACGGCGGTAGAATTCAATCACGCCGCGCAAGACATTCCGCGCCATGCGCTTCTGCCCAGTGAAATAAAGAATCCCGCATTCCCGCAGAAATTTCGAAAACTGCTTCGCATTCTCCTTGGACAGCGACTTCACTCGGCAGACTTGTCTCGCCCCCCTGGATGTTGACAGCAGCTTCACGCCGGGAAGCAGCGCGCCCATCTGATCCTGCCATCCGCCGCCAGTCTCCATCTTCTGCTCAAGCGCCAGAGTCTTCTCCGAAACAATCTGCCAACTCGGAGCCCTCCCAGTCTTTATAGTCAGTAACGCCTTGACCAGAGCCGCGCCGAGAATTGACGAAGTCCCCATGCCGCTGCCTTTAGGAACATCAGCGGAAATCAAAATGTAAAGCCCGCCTTGCGAGAACTCATACCCCGTCACGTACAACGCCGACTTAACCAACGCGCACCAGTCGTTCGGATCCTGCCGTCCGTAAATCTCCCTCCGATCGTTAATCACTCCAGCGCGCTCAAGGTCAGAACTTAGCACCCTAACCTCACGAGCGTCAATCCGCTCAACCTCAACCCTCACCGGGCGTTTACCATCTAGCTTCACGGCGGCATTAAGCACGCAACCGCCCTTTTCCACACAAATCGGTGGCGTGTCGCTCCACCCGCCTGCCAGATCAATCCGTAGCGGAAGATCAACAACACACCTCATGATTCTTCTTGCACCCGTGGGCATAGTATCTCACTTTCCAAGCCCCGCCCGAATGGCAGTCGTACTTCTGGCGGGAAGACCTTGGGCAGGAATGCGGTCCGCAACCACCAGCCGAATACCTCGTTCGCTGCAGAAGCGTTCCTTCTCCTCGGACCAACCATCATGATTTACAAAAAAGAAGTCCGGTCTGAGCGCTTCAACCTCCTTGACGAAATCCATCTTGCCCATACCAGAGTTTATCCAGGCTTCTTTCACATAACGGACCGCCCGAACCATATATAGCCGTTCCTGTTCGCCGTTGGCCGTCGGACGGTTCTTAAGCGCAAGGATATTCGCATCATTGCCGATGCCGACATAAAGATCGCCGAGTCGTGACGCTTCTTCGAAAAACCGCACATGCCCAGAATGGAGCATGTCGTAACATCCCGACACGAAGACCTTCTTCGCCATCATCGAACCCTCTTGATGGCGCCGAACCTACACACCTGCGTACAGTGCCTGCAGCCAGCGCAGAGAGAAGGATCGATCTTCATCTGAAAGCGTCCCGGTGCGATTTCAGCGCCGCGGGTGATCGCAGGGCAGCCGAGCTTGAAGCACATGCCGCACGCCTTACACTTCACGGGATCAACTTCGCAGAGCCCTTCCTTCGTGAGCTTCGCGGCAATCCGGCACGGAGCGTACGCAATGACGAGCGCGGGCTCGTTCGAATCCATCGCCTCGGCGAGCGTCTTCTCAAGCGAAGCGAGATCATCGGCCGAAACTGTGACGACACGCTTGTAGCCGCACGCCCTAGCGATTGCATCGATTTCGGTGACCGGAGCGGGATCGCCGGCGAGCGTCTTACCCGAACCGGGATTGTCCTGATGCCCGGTCATACCAGTGATACGGTTGTCAAGAACAACCGTCGTGACCGGAGTTCCATTGTAAAGCGCAGAAAGGATGCCGGTCATTCCAGAATGGAAGAATGTGGAGTCGCCGAGAACCGCGCAGATGCGTCCCTTGAGCCCCGCCTTCTTCATACCAGCGGCATTGCCGATTGAGGCGCCCATGCAGATGGTGGAATCCATCGCGTTAAGAGGAGGAAACGCGCCAAGGGTGTAGCAACCAATGTCGCCCGTAACTGTCGCGCCAAGCTTGTGGAGCACATAGAACACTCCGCGGTGTCCGCATCCCGCACAAAGGACTGGCGGACGACGGGGAAGCGTCATGTCGACCTTCTTCGCCTTGGCCTTCGGCACGTCTCCGATGAGCTCGTGACGGAGGTTCTGAAGGCGGTCGGCGTTGAGCTCGAGCATATTGAGTTCAGTCTTGTGTCCGACGACCTTGATACCCATCGCTCGAATCTGATCCTCGAGGAACGGATCAAGCTCTTCAACAACGACGAGTTTCTTCACGCTCTTCGCGAACTTCGCGACCAGCGCCTTCGGAAGCGGATTCGTCCAACCGAGCTTAAGGACTGGGCAATCGGGGAAAACCTCGCGGACATACTGATACGCGACCGCACTGGTAACGAAACCGAAAGGCTTCGCCTTCGCCGCAACCTTGACGCCCTTCGCGGGCTTCACAATACAGTTGAATTTCGACCTGTTCGACTCCTTCTCCATCGCCAGCGTACGCTTCTGAGCGTTAAGACGCTGTGTCGGCGCGAAAGCTGGCACTGGAATATTCTTCTGGATGTTCTTCACATACGGAATCAACGGATGCGGAGCGGGCTTGAAGTCGCCGAGTTCGACCATTGACGAAGAATGGCTCGTACGGGTCGTGAGACGGATGATCACCGGCACCTGAAACTTCTCGGAAAGTTCAAAGGCCTTGATCGTCATGTCATAGGCCTCCTGCGAATCCGCGGGTTCCAGAAGAAGCGCCCGAGCGAACTTGGCGAGGTTACGGTTGTCCTGCTCGTTCTGCGAAGAGTGCATGCCGGGGTCGTCCGCCGAAATTAGGACGAATCCGCCGAGAGGACCGACGTAGGTGAACGTCATCAGCGGATCCATGGCGACATTGAGACCGACATGCTTCATCGCAGTAAGCGCACGGGCTCCTGCCATCGAAGCACCTACCGCAGTCTCTACCGCGACCTTCTCATTGACCGCCCATTCGCATTTAATCGTATCCTTGAACTTCGCTATGTTCTCGAGGATTTCCGTAGATGGGGTTCCGGGATAGGCGGACGCGACCACGCATCCAGCCTGCGCCGCCGCATGGGCGACCGCTTCATTGGCACTGAGGAATTTCTTCATTGATTCTCCTGAAAACCTATTTATTATATCAAATTAACAGCGCAAGGGCAAAGTTGACACTGTTAAAGATGCTATGTGAAAGCATACTACACCAGATTGATTTCGAACGCTGATAGAGCCAGCACCAGGCAAGCCCGACGAAGAACAGCGCAAGGAAGGCATTAGAGATCGGAAGCAGCGCGAATCCCCGTCCGGCGATAATCAAACCGAAGTCGATATAATGACAAAACGAGAAGAGCGCGGAAGAGATGACCGCAATGAAAAACGAGGGGGGAAGAACGAAGAGCTGCGAAGGCTCATCTTTTGACACAAGTCGCGAAGGAAAACGGAAGAGGAGGTATCGGAAGAGAAGCTCCTCAAACGGCGGCACTACGAACAACACCTGCACCACGACGAGGATAAAGGCACTATTCCAGCCGGCCATATCCTTGAGTTCCTTAATCTTCTTGACTTGATCCTGCTCGGGGAATCCGAGCCACTCAAAGACTTGGCAGATCGCGATCGCGCCGAGGAAGACCGCGAGCGTAGTCAACAGCGTGAGCTTTAATCTGGAATTAGGAAGTCTCATCGTCAATCATCAGACAGGCTTGCAATCGAGCGCCAGCATCGTAATATCGTCAGACTGCTTCGCACCAACCGTAAAAGCCGCGACCTTCTCGCGCACAAGATCAACGAAGCCGCGACACGGGGCAACCGCAAGATCGGCTTCCAGCCGCTGCTCGCCATACTGTTCGCCGGAGGCATTCATCGCCTCGGTCACGCCGTCCGTATAAAGAAACAGCGAATCGCCGCGCTCGAGTTTAAATCTCTCGGACCGATACCGAACGCCGGACATCGCCGCGAGAGCGAGCCCAGGACGAGTCCGCACCCAGCTGACCGACCCATCTGCATGTTTCACCAACGGCGGATTGTGCCCGCAGTTCACGAACTCGACCTCTAGCGTCTCCGAATTGAAAATCCCGATCCAGGCAGTGACGAACATATTCGCGTCATTGCCTTCGGATAATCGATTGTTGGCCTCCTGAACAGCCTGCGACAAGTCTGATCCCGCAAAGATACACGCACGGATCATCGTCTTGGCCTTCATCATGAACATCGCTGCTGGAATACCCTTGCCAGAGGTGTCGGCGATGAGAAACACCAGCCTACCCGAAGGAAGCATGTAGAAGTCGTAGAAATCGCCTCCGACCTCCTTAGCCGTATCCATCCTGGCATACAGACGAAACGTCGACTCGTCGGGGAATCGGGTCGGCAAAGCCTCGGTCTGAATCATCCGGGCATTGCGCAGCTCATCCGCGCGGCGGCGCTTGTCCTCGGCGATGAACGCCTTGAGCTTCGCCACGAGATTCGACAGCCGCGTGCCGAACACGGAGCCAAGCCCGAGCACAACCAGTAGGAGCACGCCGATAAAGAACACCGAGGTGTTTCGCTCATGAGCAATGGCGGAAAGCGGCGTCGCGACAATCAGTCGATGATACTTCCCGAGCGGACGCGACAAGCACAGGCAACGTTCACGGTAAAGCACGGCCTCAAAAAAACGATCCTTTGAACCGTCCTCTGGCACCAGCGTAATGTCGAAGTCAATTCCTGCCAGTGTAGTCATCTCGCCCATCAGTTGCGCCTGAGCAAACTCCGGATGCCCGCTGGACACGATCTGCCCGTCCCGTCTGGCCAACACGCAGAATCCGCGGTCACCGACAGACCGATCCTTCGCGAGCACTGACAGCCGGTAATCGAAATCTCGTTCAATGCGTTTCTCGTCGAATCCGATCTGCACGAAACCGTCATGTGCAGGGAAAGCGACACCCGCGTACTTTCGTCGCAGTTCTGGATTCTCGATCGCTCCGCGGAAACACTGCGAGAACGTGGTGTCTTTATCTAGCAAACACAAAAACTGCGAGGAATTGGTATTGGAATGAAAGTCGAAACCCTCGCTCGCAAGATCCCCGCGCATAACAATGCCATTACGGTCGACAATGTTCAGCTCGTCAATCCCGTATCTCAGCATCAAGTCTCGGACATTCATCTTAGACGCAGCCGAGGGCGTGTCATAGTAACGAGTGACGGCGTGCCCAACGAAAAAGAGACATCCGTCGGGGGATGCGTTGAAATCTTCAACAAAATCGGCTTCACCGGCGAGCATCGCCTCCCTGGCGCGCTTCAGCTGCTCCTTCGAGGAAACGGCGAAGGCGACAATCACGCCAAGCGCAAACACTCCGAAGGCGATAATCACGATCGGACTGACACGGTATCTCCCGACGCCGTTGGCAACCGGCTTGAAAAGCACCTTGAGGTCGGCAAACAACCGCAAGAAGCCTTGCCTGCCGAACATGTTCAGACCGCCCAGAATGATGAGTACAATCATCACCACAACACAGACAGTCAAGATATTGTACGCATCGTCATCCGCAATCCGCCAACCCCGGTACGGCATGGTAATCAATATCCGATACCCGTCGGAATCAGTCTGCATCGCCGCCACACGGCCGTTATCGACCTCGTAGACATTGAAGTCGAATTTTTCATCCGAGCCCCGCGAACGCTCGAGCTTCATAATCGCCACCCGTCCCCCGCGCCCGACACGGACCGTAGCAGCGATATTATTGATATCCGCGATGGAGGTGGCGTTTTCAAGCCGCGAGGGCTCGAGCCCGATCTGCACAATGCCTGGCTCGTCAATTCTGGCGACGCCGGCATATTGGAAGAGCCGGTTCTCTACGCCCTTCAGCATCGGCTTCTGAACCAACTCGAACTCACGGTTGGTGATCGCTGGCATGAACTCAGCCGACTGCAGACGCGATGCCATGTCGTAACCAACGTAACTCTCCGGCAACGAAGCAACCAGCACTCCGTTCGAGTCGCTGACGTGAAGCTCGTCAACGCCAAGTACCCGCTTTAATTCCTGGAAAACCGAACGATTGCCGACTATTGACGGATCAATCGCAATGATTTTGGCGAATGACCTCGCAGCAGAAATCGCAGTCTCGTTATAAAGCTCGGTTATATGCTTGAGATTGGCGGTCGTCATTCGGATGCGACGGGATACATCCTCCATCCCGAGCCGCATCGCCTCAGAATCTATTTGGCGGATATGACGGTCGTATGCACACTTGGCAAGAGCCGCGACCGCCGTGATCAGCATAACGGTCACGACGGACACGTAAACGGACTTTCCTCGACTGCCGATCATCCGCGACGGTTCCCGCTCAGAGAATCCCCTCCGCTCATTGACTGATGGTAGCGTTATCGCCAGTGCCGCGGATCTTGATGTGTAGCTCGCGGAGCTGCTGCTCGGTAACGTAGTTCGGAGCGTTCATCATGAGGTCCTGCGCCTTCTGGTTCATCGGGAACGCGATCACCTCGCGAATGTTCGGAGTATCGGTGAGAAGCATCACCATGCGGTCAACGCCAGGAGCGATGCCACCATGCGGCGGAGCACCGAACTGGAACGCGTTGTAGAGGCAGCCGAACTTTTGCTGCACGACCTCCTTCGGATAACCAGCAATCTCGAACGCCTTCTCCATGATGTCGATGCGGTGGTTGCGGATCGCACCCGAAGAGAGCTCGATACCATTGCAGACGACATCGTACTGATAGGCCTCGATCGTGAGCGGATCCTTATTCTCAAGCGCCTCCAGCCCGCCCTGCGGCATCGAGAACGGGTTATGGGAGAAGATGATCTTGCCAGTCTCCGGATCCTTCTCGTAGAACGGGAAGTCAACGATCCAGCAGAACTTATAGCAGTTCTCCTCACAGATCTTGTTCGTGAGATGATGCGCGATATCCTGACGAACGAGCCCAGAAAGACGGTTGCACTCGTCAACGTCGGCCGCCATAAAGAAGAGCGCGTCGCCGGGCTCCATCCCCGCGAGCTTCTTCATCTCCTCGAGCTGCTCAGGCGAGAGGAACTTCGCGATCGGCCCCTTGAGCTCGCCATCCTTCGTCCAGCTGATGTAGCCAAGGCCCTTGCCGCCGTTCTCCTTGACGAACGCCTCGCGTTTGTCGAACCACGTGCGCGTCTCGACACCGACGATACCCTTCACAAGCATGCCCTTGACGAGACCGCCGTTCGTCGCGCAGGACGCGAACGCCTTAAAGCTGGCCTTCGCGAAGAAGTCGTTCATATTGAACCACTTGAGCGGATTCCGGAGATCGGGCTTGTCGCTACCGTAGGTCATCATCGCGTCACGGTACTTGATGCGAGGCCACGGCGCGGCGTTGCAGGTCCACTTCGAGAACTTGGCGAAGGTCTTGCCGACGACGTCTTCGACGACGGCGAAGATCTCGTCCTGCGTCACATAGCTCATCTCGATGTCGAGCTGATAGAACTCGCCCGGGCTGCGGTCGGCGCGCGCAGCCTCGTCACGGAAACACGGCGCGATCTGGAAGTACTTGTCGAAGCCCGAGACCTGTAGGAGCTGCTTAAACATCTGCGGCGCCTGCGGCAGCGCGTAGAACATGCCGCGGTGAATGCGGCTGGGCACCAGGTAGTCGCGCGCGCCTTCGGGCGAAGAGGCCGTGAGAATCGGCGTCTGGAACTCGTTGAAGCCCTTCTCCCACATCTGCTGGCGGAGGAACTTGATGAC